>DATENK010000192.1:0-4920 GCA_035275085.1 Verrucomicrobiia bacterium
TTTGGCTTCCATTTCGCGCGGCATTTCCTCGTAATGGCTGAACTCTTCAGTATGGATGCCGCGTCCCCCGGTCAGTGAACGGAGAACGGTGGCGTACATGTAGAGTTCTTTTTGCGGAACTTGCGCCTTCACGATCTGATAGCCATCGGCGCTGTCCATGCCCTGGATTTTGCCGCGGCGGCTGGAAAGATCGCCAATCACGTGGCCCATAGATTCTTCGGTGATGCGAATCTCGATGTTGTAAATCGGTTCGAGCAGGCAAGGTTTGGCGGCCATGAAGCATTCACGGAAGGCGGCTTTGCCGGCGATCTGGAAGGAGATATCGTTGGAATCCACCGGGTGCATCTTACCGTCGTAAAAGTCGATCTTCACGTCCACGATGCGGTAACCAGCAACGATCCCTTCTTTGCACGCGGAGTTGACGCCCTTCTCAACGGAGGGAACGTATACGCGATCCACATTCTGGCCGCTCAGCGATTGCTTGAACTCCACGCCGGTGTTGCGCGTAGCCGGTTCGATGCGCATCCAAACTTCCGCGAACTGTCCTGCGCCTCCGGTCTGCTTCTTGTGGCGGTATTTCGCCTCGCCACGGCCCCTGATGGTTTCGCGATAAGGCACCCGTGGTTCAATGAGATCAAAATCCACTTTGTAACGGCGCTTCAGCCGCTCCGCGACAACTTGCAGGTGAAGATCACCCTGGCAGGAAAGCACCGTCTGATGCAGCTCCGAATCCACGTGGTACAGGAACGTCGGATCTTCTTCGTGCAGCGACGCCAGCCCTGCGGCGATTTTATCTTCTTCGCCCTTGCTCTTAAGGCGTAACGCGGCGTGGATGTTCGGGTTCGGGTATTTAACTTTCGGAAGTGTGAGAATGTGTTTGGGGTGACAAAGCGTATTGCCGGTGTGAGTATCTTTTAATTTCACGACTGCCCCAATATCGCCGGCCCCCAGCGTTTCGGCCGCCTGGCGGCTCTTGCCATTGAGGATGTAGATTTGTCCGAGACGTTCACTAATTTTGCGATCAGCATTGTAAACATCGAGCCCAGGACGCACCGAACCGGAGTAAATGCGGAAAAATGAAAGGTCCCCGGCCTGTGCTTCCGCGCTCGTCTTGAAAATATAGAGCGCGGGCTCGGGGCCGTTCAGCGCAACTTCGGCCTCGCGGCCGGAGGAGTCCAACGCCTGGATTTTGGCGCGGTCCACCGGCGATGACCCATACTTGGCGATCACATCCATCATACGCGCAACGCCTACGTTAGACTCGGCCGCGGTGACGAACAGGGGAATGAACGACTGCTTCTGAATGGCGGCATGCACGCCGTTACGCAATTCGTCTTCAGAAAGACTGCCTTGCTCGAAAAATTTCTCCAGGAGGGAATCATCCGATTCCGCAATGTATTCGATGACCTGCTTGTGAAGTTCGGAGACCTTGTCTGCCCATTGGCCTTTCGCGGGCGTTTCGGTGTATTTGCCGGACCCATCCGTCTGGTAATCGATCTCCTCACTTCGCATCACGTCCAGCACCTGATTGAAGCCCGGGCCCGGGTTGATCGGCCACGACATTGGGAAAACGCGTTCGCCGTAGCGGGCGCGAATTGTGGCAAGCATCGCCTCAAAATCAACGTTCTCCCTGTCCATGCCATTGAGCACGATCATTTTCGGTAAATTGTAATCTGTCGCGTAGCGCCAGACCTGGTCGGTGCCAACGCCGGGTCCGTAATGGGCATGGATTGCCACGAGCGCAAAATCGGCGACACGCATCGCACCCAACGCTTCGCTGATGAAATCCAGGTAACCGGGAGTATCGATAATGTTGAACTTGCGCCCGAGCCATTCCGTGTTCATGAGCGATGAATGGACCGAGATCTTGCGGTCCTTTTCCTCGACGTGATAATCCGAAACGGTCGTGCCGTTCGCCACGCTACCCAGGCGGTTAATCACGCCGCTGCAAGCGAGCATAGCTTCGCTCAACATGGTTTTACCGCTGGATGCATGGCCGACGATGGCGAAATTACGAATCTCTCCGGGCTGATAGACTTTCATAGGCGTGCCTTTGGTTGATCTTCTAGCCGATGCTCCTATTATGACCGGAAATCGTAAAATGCCAATGCCATTTATAATTATTCGATGAGGGCAGTGATCCAGCGGGTTACCGAGGCGTCCGTCACGATCAATCGCCTCACGAAGCGCGCTATTGGCCGCGGTCTGCTCGTGCTTTTGGGTATCGAAGAGCCCGACACACCGGGCGACGTGGAATGGCTCAGCGGCAAGATCGTGCGCCTGCGGATTTTTGATGATGGCGAAGCGGTCATGAACCGGTCGATCCAGGAAGCCAAGGGGGAAATCCTTTTAATCAGCCAATTCACACTCTTCGCGAGCACCAAAAAGGGCAATCGGCCATCGTACAGCCGCGCCGCCAGTCCGCAAATCGCAATTCCGCTTTACGAGCAATTCATTCGTAAACTCACTGAAGAGCTCGCGCGTCCCATCCAAACAGGCGAATTCGGCGCCGACATGAAAGTCCAACTTATTAATGACGGCCCCGTGACAATCATTATAGATACGAAGTTGCGGGAATGAACGACTTCACTCGCACCGGCTCCCTGCCCATCAACGGGCAGGGAGCTCAGCATCGTCAGTGAAACCTCCTGGCTTATTCGGAACGCACGGCGGGTGGGCCGACGTTCCTTCGTTCCACCCCTTGTGGTTTTGAAGTTCTTCCGGTCGTTCATGCGGCAACCTTAGTTGCACCTTCTGTGCCACCGCGCAGAATGCGCCTAAAACGTTGCGGACGACGTCTTCCCCGTGCGACGATTTACCCAGTGCGTTTAAAATGCGACATCGCCCTGCTCCTTCTTGGGGCTTTGCTGCTTGATCCGCTGCAGGCCGAACCGTCGCGTTACGAATATCGCGAGGAACACAGCCGGGACGGCATCGGGAAGTTTTACATGGGCCGCGAAATCGCTCATGTCATGGGTCATCAGGCGGCAGACTGGCTCGAGCGGCCGGAGCGTAATGCGGAAGAAAATACGGAACTGCTGATGAAATCGCTTCCCGTGAAAGCGGGTGAGGTGGTCGCTGACATCGGCGCAGGCACGGGCTATTTCACGCGGCAACTGGCGGCGAAGGTGGGTCCGAAAGGCAAAGTATTCGCCGTCGATATCCAGCCCGAGATGATCACGTTCCTCATCAACCGCATGGCCGCGTTGAGCATATCCAACGTGCAGGCGATTTTAGGCACAATCGCTGATCCCAAACTTCCCGCGACGTCTGTCGATTGGGTGCTGATGGTCGATGTCTATCACGAGTTTTCGCACCCGCACGAAATGATGGAGGCAATTTGTAAATCACTGAAACCTGGCGGCAAGGTGATCTTCGTCGAATTTCGCGGCGAAGATCCTCAAGTGCCCATCAAGCCGCTTCACAAAATGACCGAGGCGCAGGTCCGCAAAGAAATGTCGGCGCACCACCTGGAATGGCGCGAAACGATCGGCGTCCTTCCCCGGCAGCACATTATCATCTTTCAAAAGAAATCTGATCCGCAAGCCAACTAACCGCCGCCCGGATTGCGCCATTCGGGGATGATGCCCCACAAATTGATCGGCGTGAAACATTCGCCCCAGCGCAGAAAGCGCACGCTACCATCAGCGAAAATGTAATTGGCGCCTTTGCCATGCTTCAGCTCGTCCAAAATTTCGCGCCCGCCCCATGCTCCGTCGTTGTTGTGCGAAAAGTCCATGTGAAATTCCGATACGTTCTCCACCTTCTCGCCGAAAATGATGGTATCGGTCGTGTCCTGGATCACGCCTTCATTGATCGAGGCCTCACTCCCGAAGGTTCCGTTATCGTTTAACACTTCCCATGGGATACCGCGATCGTTGAAGTAATCATTGTACCCATTCATGACATAGCTCCGCGGAGAAGCGGCGGCAGGCCAGCCATTGGTCTGCATCGAAGTGGTCCTGGGATCGCGATCCATCGGACACCAAAGCAACTTCACGTTTTGATAGCCATCGAGCAACCGGTCACACCAGCGGTTTGGGTGGGTGCGCGGCGGATACATGCCTTCATGATCGTGCACATACATGGCCAGTGCGATCCCGATCTGCCTTTGGTTATTCACGCACACGATCCGTTTCGCCGAGAGCTTTGCCTTGCTGAGTGCCGGCAACAACATCGCCGCCAGGATTGCAATAATCGCAATCACCACCAGCAACTCAATCAGCGTAAAGCCGGATCGCCGTTCTACTCGCATAACCCTGCTCTTAGACACACGAACGTCTGAAATGTTGCAACCTTGAATGCACCGAACGAAGCAGCCCCCTAAAACTTCACTGCTTCCAGAAACTTCAAGCTTTTCGGGATTTGCTCTGTCGAAGTGGGCGATTCATCTTCAATAAAATACCACTTGATGCCGGCGCGGCGCGCAGCCTTGAGAATCGCCGGCCAATCCATTTGCCCTGTCCCTAGAGTCACATCATTGGTGACGTCGGTCTTTCCGGTAAGGATTCCAGTCTTAAGACCCTTCTTCATGTCCTTCAGATGCATCAGTTCCCAACGGCCCTTATACTTATCCAGTAGCTTCACAGGGTCCTGACCCGGGAAAACGATCCAGAACACGTCCATTTGGAAATGCACCGTCTCAGGGTCGGTCTCCCGCATGAGCAAATCGAGCAACGTACCGTCGCCATAGGGCTGAAACTCGAAGCCGTGGACGTGGTAAAAGAAGCGAATCCCCTCTTTTTTGAGGGCTTTGCCCGCGCGGTTGAATACCTCGACGGCTTCGCGCGCTTCCTTCTCATCGAATTCGTCCTGATGCGTGATCCATGCATTGCCAGCATATTTTACCCCGAGCGCCTTCGCTTCCTGAACGACCGCGTCCAGATCATCGCGATACCGATCGTAAGGAAAATGACCGCT
>DATENK010000193.1:0-5565 GCA_035275085.1 Verrucomicrobiia bacterium
AATTCCTGTTCGGCGCGCAGGCGCGCGGCGTAAATACTTTGGGCGTTCTGAAGCGCGACAGCCCGCAGCAATTCGTCCTCGTGTGCGCGCTCGGACATCAGGCGACTCCGAGCTTTTTGGCGGCCATGGCCGTGCCCTGCACGCGGGCGCGAATCTTGGCGAAGGCTTTTTCGCGCGTGGTAGATGTGTCATCGCTAAAGGGGGCAAAACCACAATCGTCAGTGGTTCCCAATTGTTCGACCGGAATGTATTCCGCGGCCTGGAGCACGCGCCGGCAAACTTCGTCAGCGGTCTCGATACGGGGATCAATCGTGGCGATGACTCCGACAAAGATCATGTGATCCGGCTTCATGTATTGGCGGATTGTTTTGAGAACGTGGATGGGATCTTTCTCGAGCGCGAGAGCGATGTAAAAACTCCGCACGTTCAGTTGGAAGAGACTGGGCAACAATTGGGAATAATCGACATCGGCGCTGTGGGTGGAGTCGCAGTCGCCGCCGGGGCAGGTATGGACGCCGAGACGGAGCCGTTCTGCGGGCGTGAATCGGGACAGGGCAAGGTTATTCAGATCGATGAAACTGTGCAGCAAGTCGCCGGAGGGGTCGAGCTTCGCGGCCAGACGTCCTTCGGTAAAATCAATCTGCACTTTGTGCGCGCCATTGGCGAGGCAGCGACGGACCTCGGTCTCATGCTCCTTCAGCAGATCGGCAATGAACTGCTCGCGGCTGTAGTCGGGTATTCCCTCGGCGGGATACATGAGACTCAAGGCGGAGGGGGAGATGACCGCCTGCTTGACCGGCACCGTGGCGTAACGCTTCGCAACATTGAGGTAGGCATCAGCGTAGCGCCGATAACGGAAAGGCGGCTTCTTCAGCCTGTGCATTCGGCGGGTGTGGCCGGCGGCGAAGGGAATCGCGAATCCGTCGGGAGAGACGTTCGGCAGGCCGTGGGTGCAATAAGTCCAGAAATTGTGATACTTCCGCTGCTCGCCGTCACTGATGACGGGTGAGCCGGTCGCTTCAAACTCCTTCACGGTGTCGCGGACGGCGGCTTCATACAAGGGATCCAAAGACGGATGAGCGTCGTCCCCCAAAGCGGTGACAGCTTTAATCAGTTCCAACGGTCGGGGAATGCTCCCAATGGGCTCAGTAGGAATAGACATTTTCTTATATCACGGTTCAACGGCGCAGAGTCCTGTGAGCGGTCGTGCTCACGCCTATGCGCCCCGAATGCGAATGATAGAAGAATACCTCCGGGGTCGCACCGGGGGCAATACCTACCGTATAAATTATCGCGTTTTGATTAAAGGCGGCCCAGAAAACGCTGGACGCGTTGCATGGCAACCTCAATCTGGTCGAGCGCGGTGGCAAAACAGCAACGTAAATACCCTTCGCCGCTGGTGCCGAACGCGCTGCCCGGCACGCACGCCACTTTTTCCTGCTCCAGCAATTTGACGGCGAACTCTTTTGAGGTCAGCCGGGTTGATTGGATGGATGGGAAGGCATAAAACGAGCCGCGCGGCAAATGACACTTCAGCCCCATGTCGTTGAGAGCTTTCACGATGTAATTGCGACGGAGGCGATAGTGGTCGCGCATTTCGATGGTGTCGGGTTCACCGTGCTCGATCGCTTCGATCGCCGCTTCCTGGCTGATGATGCTGGCGCAAAGCATCGAATATTGGTGGACCTTCATCATGGCTTCGATGACGTCCGCGGGGCCGCAAGCGTAGCCGATACGGAAGCCGGTCATGGCGTAGGCCTTGGAGAAGCCGTGCAAAAAAATAGTGCGCTCCGCCATGCCCGGAAGGGAGGCGATGCTGACGTGGTCGCCCTCGAAGGTGAGTTCGGCGTAAATCTCGTCGGTAATTACCAGCAGGTTGCGGCGAATCACGATATCGGCGATTTTTTCCAGGTCCGCACGGGTCATGGTGCCCCCGGTGGGATTGGTCGGAAAGTTCAGAACGAGCACTTTAGACTTGGGCGTAATCGCGTTCTGAATCGCTTCGGCCCGCACGGCGAAGCCATCCTCAGCTTTGCACGAAACCGGCACGGGAACGCCATGGGTCATGGCGATACCCGGCGCGTAACTCACATAACAGGGCTCGTGATAGATCACTTCATCGCCGGGGTTGATCACGGCGCGGAAAGCCAAATCCATCGCTTCACTTACGCCCACGGCCACGAGGATTTGGTTTTTCGGGCTGTAATTGACGTTAAATCTTTTCGCCAAATGCGATCCGATCACTTCACGCAATTTGAGCAACCCGAGGTTGGAAGTGTAGCTGGTACGGCCGTGCTCGAGGGCGTAGATGGCCGCTTCGCGGATGTGCCAGGGCGTAACGAAATCGGGTTCGCCGACGCCCAGCGAAATCACGTCCTTCATGCCCTGGACGATGTCGAAGAAATCGCGGATGCCGGACCGGGGGATGTTTTTCACATTCGCAGCGACAAATTTTTCCGGTTGGAAAGACGGCGACATTTTTCGATTTACGATTCACCATCCAATGCACGAATGCACGCATTAATCTGGGTGCGGTGGCTGCGGTTGGGGTTGGGGCAGGAGGGACGCGCCCTGACGGTCGCGGCTCTGTTATGTGGGTAAACGGCGGTGCATCACGCTTTACGCCTTACGCTTCAGCCTTTAGGATCACCGTGTCATGCCCAGCTTTGATATTGTTTCGAACGTCAACTCGATGGAAATCGAGAACGCGGTGAACCAGGCCAAAAAGGAGCTCGCCAGCCGCTTTGATTTCAAAGGCAGCAACGCGCAAATTGGGCTCGAGAAAAACGAAATCAAGCTCTCTGCCGAGGACCAGTTCAAAATCAACGCCTTGTCGGAAATCGTCATGGGTAAACTGGCCAAGCGAAACATCAGCCTTAAAAGCGTCGACAAGAAGGAACCGGAAGTCTCGCCCCTGGGCCACGCACGCCAGGTCATCCAGATCAAGCAAGGTATCGAGACGTCGATCGCCAAGCAAATCACCGGATTTATTCGCGAACAAAAGTTTAAAGTCACCACGCAGATCCAGGGGGACGAAGTCCGGATCACAGGCAAGAGCCGCGACGAACTGCAAACGGTGATTGCCGCAGTACGAGCCCGCGAATGGCCCGTGGCAGTGCAGTTTGTGAATTTCAGGGATTAAAGCCCGGGATAGGGTCAAAACCGAATGCATCGACGGTATGGGAAAGACCGCCCCTTGGGGAGCAGTTAACCCACTATCCGGCCAGAGGCACCGCTCCTAGATTTGTCGTGCGAGGTCTCGCTCGTATTAGGAGTGCTGCCGGGTGTGAACATAAAGACTATATTGGTGGTTGATGACCGTCTCGATGACGTGGAGCTACTCAAGGTGATGTTCCGGCGCTCGCGGATTTTAAACCCCTTGCACGTGGTGCACACGACGTTGGATGCAGTTTGCTATCTGAAGGGCGAGGGACGGTTTGCCGATCGGGAGCTGTATCCTTTTCCCGCGCTCGTGCTTTTGGATTTGCACTTGCCTGATGGACACGGTTTCGACGTGCTGCGTTGGGTGCACGATCATTGCCGTGATGCGGCGCTGGCCGTGGTGGTGCTGACAGGGTCAGACGTCCACGCGATTCGTCAATCGTACGAACTGGGTTCTCATTCATTTCTCACGAAGCCGTTGAAGTATGAGGACTTCGAGAACATGGTCAGGAACGTGCGCGGGATCAAACTGACCAGCATGGGTTACGGATCGCTGCTGGAACTGGAAGAGCCCCTGCAAAATATGCAGGCCCGCGCGGGAGCCCCTTCATTGGCTTCCTAAAAGCTGCGCGTTGGGAATGACACTTTCATCACTTTGGGTATTGGACCTCCCATGCGCGGGGCGTATTGCTCCTTATTATTTAATCCATGTCCGGGGATATGGGGTGCGACATTCTCTTCATCGAAGATGATCCCGATGACGTATTTCTCTTCAACCGTGCCTTTGAACAATCCCGGATTCCCTGCCGCGTCCACACGGTAAACAGCGTGGAAGCAGCGGAAGAATATCTAACCGGCGCAGGCCGCTACTCTGAGCGCGAGAAATTTCCGGTGCCGAATATAATCGTTACCGACCTTGCCTTTCGCGGGCAATCTGGTCTGGAATTTCTCAACTGGCTGCGGTACGAATCCGGGCTGCATCATATTCCGGTAATCTGTCTCTCGGGATCGGATGACCCGGGCAAACTGGAGCAAGCGCGTAAGTTCGGGGCAATGTGCGTGAGGAAAACCACGTTGTTCGAGGAATCGATCGATGTGCTTCGACGATTGTTGCCTGCACAGGCAGGATCAGATTAACCGCGAAACTGGTCAGCGGAAACGGGCGCCAGAAAATGGGTGGTTGTCCTTTATTTCGCTGCAACTGGGTTCGATCGGTATGACGCCCGGTTTTTCGCAATGGGACCAAAATTGAAGGAGACAACAGGCCACGTCGGCAAATTGCACGTAGCTCGCGGGTTTACAAAGGTAAGCGTGTGCCCCCAGGCAAAAGGCATGCTTGACGTCGCGGCGGTCGGCTGAGGAGCTCCAAACGATGGCAGGGATGACGCGATAATCAGGATTGTGATTAATCCATTCGAGCACATCAAACCCGCTGGCGCGCGGCATCTTTAAATCGAGAATGAGAATGTCAGGAAATGGGTGAAGGATGCGATCGTCAAAAGGCGGATCGCCATGCAGATATTTGATCGCTTCCACGCCGTCATGCAGGATCTGGATGGGTCGCCTCAGGCCACGTTGCTTGAAAGAACGCTGGATTATGAATGCATCGTCGCGATCATCCTCGGCCACTACAACAGAAAGCCCCAAGTCCATTGTCCACAGTACGCAGCACTCACCGATTTGCAAGGTAGGTAGGGAGGCGCGGCGCTATCGGCAGGGGCGGCGGCGCGGATTAAACGCTTGCACGCGGCGCTTTTTGCGGAACAAAGTGGGCTGGTCGTGGCTCATACTGGCGTTGAGAGCCATCGCATGGCTGCCGAACTGGATTTTGAAGTCCTGGTGGACCGTTATTATGCCGCTCTCTACCGGTTTGCTTTGAGTTTGACACGCAAAGAAAGTGATGCGCGGGACCTGACCCAGCAGACGTTCTGGTTATGGGCGCGCAAGGGTCACCAGCTTCAGGATCCAGGGAAGGTCAAAAGCTGGCTCTTTACCACTTTGCACAGGGAGTTTCTTCAGGCCCAGCGGCGCTCGACGCGTTTCCCCCACCACGAACTGGAAGAAGTGCCGGACGAAATTCCGAATCTGCCATCCACACTGGTGAACGAGCTGGATGGGCATATTATCCTCGAATGTCTCGATCGTGTTGACCCGATCTTCAAGGCGCCGGTGGCATTGTTCTATCTTGAAGACCATTCCTACCAGGAAATTGCGGACGTCCTGGGCATCCCGCTGGGCACCGTGAAATCGCGCATCGCGCGCGGCATTGCCCAGCTCCAGAACGTGGTTTTGCAACGGCAAAAAAGGAACCGCTGATGACCCGCCGCGAAGCCCAGGAAATCCTGCTCAGTTACCGCCCTGGCACCGAACCCATGGACGATCCGGAGGTCCGCGCCGCATTGG
>DATENK010000194.1:0-2763 GCA_035275085.1 Verrucomicrobiia bacterium
TAACTTCGGGATTTCGCCGCAAAAGAAATCTCCCGAAGCTCGACCGGTATCGATACCAAGGCTGCGCCGTGGTTTTCTGGACTCTCACCATCGAAGGCCGAGCTCATGATTGGCTGAATACTGATTCTCATTCGCGATTTCGCGAGATCATGCTTCACGCAGCAGCTCGCCAAGGGTTGATGTGTCCGGCATACTGTTTGATGCCGGATCATTTGCATTTGGTTTGGATGGGGCTGCGTGAGAAAAGCGATCAACGGAGCGCCATCAAGTTTTTGCGCGTCCACTTTTGGCCGTGCTTAAATTCTGGCCATGAATGGCAGCATCAAGCTCATGATCACGTATTGCGTGAAGAGGAACGGAGGCGCAACGCTTTTGCTCAGACTTGCTTCTATGTTTTAGCAAATCCGGTCCGGCTAAACTTATAACACAGGAAAGCGAATGGCCATTCAGCGGCGCTGTTATTCCAGGGTATCCGACGCTGCATCCATTGAAGACTGATTTCTGGGACTTATTCTGGAAGCTCTATGCACAAGCTCGCGACATATCTCTGCCTGCTCAGCCGCCGACGTGAGGAGGCGGATTCTCTTACGTCGTTCGCATCCGGCTCCTCACGTCGCCGGCTACGAGGGATTTCGCAATTCACTGCATTCTTTTTCCGCCTCCTCACGTCGGCAGCTACGATCGTCGTCGTCGATGCTGCCGAATATCGCACCTGGCGAACTTACGGCGGCGATCCGGCGGGGACGAAATATTCCGCGCTGACGCAGATTAATCGCACCAACGTCCAGCGCCTCGAGCCCGCGTGGGTTTATCGGTGCGATGACATCCGGCAACGGCCAGCGAGCACGATCGAATGCAATCCCATCATCATCGAGGACACGATGTATGTCACGACGCCCGGTTTGAAACTGGTCGCGCTCAACGCCGTGACTGGCAAGGAGCGATGGAAGTTCGATCCGTGGAATGGCCAGGGCGGACGCGGCGTGAATCGCGGGGTCGCCTATTGGAGTAACCGCATATTTTTCGTCACGGGTAATTTTCTTAACGCGATCGACGCCACGACCGGCAAGCCGATTCCATCATTCGGCACCAACGGGAGAATCGATCTGCGAGATGGCTTGGATCGCGACGTGTTCTTCATGACCGTCGGCGCGAGTTCGCCCGGGATCATCTACAAAGACATGATCATTATGGGTTCGGTCGTAGGTGGCGATTCGCCCACGCCCGGCGCGCCCGGCCACATTCGCGCCTTTGACGCGCGCACTGGAAAGCGACGCTGGATTTTCCACACTATTCCGCACCCAGGCGAGTTCGGATACGAGACATGGTCAACCAACTACTGGAAGACCGGATCCGGCGTAAACTGCTGGGGCGGGATGACGCTGGACGTCAAGCGCGGCCTCGTGTTCGCCGGCACCGGTTCGGCGGGATACGATCATTGGGGCGGCAATCGGATCGGCCAGAATCTTTTCGCCAATTGCATCCTCGCACTCAAGGCGGACACTGGCGAGCGCGTCTGGCATTTCCAGGTGGTGCATCACGATTTGTGGGACTACGACATTCCCGCGCCGCCGAACCTCGTCACCGTCGAACATGATGGCAAGAAGATCGATGCCGTCGCGCAAGTCGCGAAGATCGGCCATCTGTTCGTGCTCGACCGTGAAACCGGCAAGCCATTGTTTCCAGTCGAAGAACGCCCGGTGCCGAAGTCAGAAATCCCGGGCGAGCAAAGCTGGCCGACGCAGCCGTTCCCAACCAAGCCGCCGGCCTATGCACAGCAACGGCTGACCGAAGCGGAAGTTACGGACCTTTCGCCCAAAGCGCGTAATTCGGTCCTCGCCGAGCTGAAGAAAATGCGCACCGGCAGCATCTTTCTTCCGCCTGGACTGCAACCATCCGTTGCGCTGCCGCAATTCAATGGCGGCGGCGAATGGGGCGGCGGCGCATTCGATCCTGACACGCGGCTGTTTTATGTGAACGCGAGCAACGAAGCGGAATGGATGTCAATGATTCCATCGAAGGCGCAGGAAAACATGACCGTTCCGGAATTTGGGCGGATGATTTATGGGACGATTTGTTCGGCGTGCCACGGATTCGAGCAGGCGGTGAACACGAACGCTCCTTCCTTCGCCTCGCTGAGGACAGTCAAGGAACGTCTCAATAAAGACCAAATTCTCCAGTTGCTGGAAACCGGCCGCAATCAAATGCCGAGCTTTGCCTCCCTCTCGAAATTGGAAAAGCGCGCCGTCGCCACGTTCCTCCTCGAAGAACAGGACACCGAAATGATTTCGGCTGTTCACGCCCAACTAAGTTGGGCAACCGAAATCCCTTATGTCGTCACGGCGCATCACGAATTTCGTGATCCGGATGGCTATCCCGTGAACAAGCGTCCCTGGGGCACGTTGAACGCCATCGACCTGGATCGCGGCGAGATTCGGTGGCAAGTTCCCCTTGGCACCTATCCCGCCCTCGAAGCCAAAGGCATTCCGCCCACTGGCACCTTCAACATCGGCGGGCCCCTGGTGACCGCCGGCGGCCTGGTCTTCATCGGCGCGGCTATGGATGAGCGCTTCCATGCGTTCGATAAAGCCACAGGCAAACTCCTGTGGGAATTCCAAATGGAAGCCGGCGGTTATGCGACCCCCGCCGCCTATGAAGTTGAGGGCCGGCAATATATCGTCATCGCCGCGGGCGGCGGTGGCAAACCCGAGACGAAACCGGGGAATGCATTTTATTGCTTTGCGCTGCCGAGGTAGTCATCAG
>DATENK010000195.1:0-3757 GCA_035275085.1 Verrucomicrobiia bacterium
TTCATCCAACGGCTGAACAACATTCGTCGCATGATCAAAACCGATCTTTGGACGGATTCTGGAAGGTCGCAATTCACGCGGCTGGCCGCATGATGACAAGATTGTCATCGTGGAGTAAAGGCTCGCTTCATTCGGCTATGATAAGGTTATAATCATTCGATAACCCCTATGAAGATGATCGCCCGAAGCTGTTTCCTTTTGTTTGCGGTGGCTTCTTTCCTCCCATGCCGGGCAGCGACTATTTCCCTGATCAATCACACGAATGTGTGGCGTTATCGAAAGGGCACGAGCGCGCCGCAATCGAATTGGAAAAGCGCGGCGGAAGGCAGTTTGGACGGCTCATGGCTGTCGGGCGCAGGTGGAATTGGGTACGCGGACAATACGACGGAAACGACGGACTGCAGGACTCTTTTGACGGATATGCACAACGCGTACACGACGGTGGCGATGCGGAGAATATTTCAAGTGACGTCGAATATCGATTCGACCTTGCACCTGGCACTTACCATGGATTGGGATGACGGATTTATCGCATGGCTGGACGGCATATACGTGGCCCATTCACTTTCCCCTGGCGCGCCAGCGGAACCGGCATTTAATGCCGTGGCCACGGATTTGCATGAGTCCTCGCACGGATCATCGGGCCAGCCTGCGCGCACGTTTGATCTTGGGGCGATTGGATCACGTCTGCCGATTGGAACGCATGTGCTGGCGATCGTCGGTTTAAATGAATCGAGCAGCAGCAGTGATTTCATCCAAATTGCCGATCTTGCGGCCGTAACGCCAGCAGCCGGCGGTGTTAGTGGCTTGATTGCGGAAGATACCACCTGGCGGCGGGTGGACAGCCCAATCATCGTGGCCGGAGATGTGACGGTAAACTTTGGCGCAACCCTGACGATCGAACCGGGCGTTCGCGTGCTGTTTCAACCTGGGTTCATCCTGACGGTGAATGGAATCCTGGTTGCAGAAGGTGATCCAACGAACCGAATTGTTTTCAGCCGCGCGCCGGGGAATACGGGAACTTGGGGCGGCATATCCGTGAATGGCTTGCAGGAATCACGAATACGTTACGCACACGTGGAGTTCAATTCCGGCAACGCAATCAGCGTGGCGGGGGGGACCGTGTGGCTGGACCATATGACGTTCGGCACACCGCTACATACATATGTCGATCTTTCCGGTGGCAGTTCGTTTGTGATCAGCGATTGCGAATTCCCCAACTCGGCAGCGAAATTCGAATTTATCCATAGCGTGGACATCCGTACAAACGGCCACGGCATTATTCGCGGGAATTTCTTTGGACTCACCACCGGTTATTCAGACGTGATCGACCACAGCGGCAGCAAGCGGCCGAACGGTATTCTGCACGTAATCAACAACGTATTCTCCGGTGCCAGCGACGACGGACTTGATATCGATGGGACGGATGCATGGGTGGAAGGCAACATTTTTCAACACGTGCATCGTCGCGGGGACACGCCGGACAGCAGCGGGGCGGTTTCCGGCGGCAATCGCAATGGGCTTACTTCGGCGATCACGGTGATCGGAAATATTTTCTTCGATTGCGATAACGCGGCGACGTGCAAGCAAGGGAACTTCTATACCTTTATCAACAACACCGTGGTGCACATCACGAATGCGGGAGGCATCGATGGCGATTCAGGCGTTTTCTGCATGAGGGATACCACGCCTTCAGTGACAACATATGGGTCAGGACTCTATGCGGAAGGAAACATCATCGCGGATGTCTCGCAATTGGTGCGGCAATATGACGCCGCGCAAACAACTGTGACGCTGAATGGAAACATTCTTCCGGTCGCCTGGGCTGGCCCCGGCGCCACGAACATCGTCGGCAGTCCGCTACTGAAGCACATTCCGACGATGGCGGAAACGGTGTTCACGAATTGGACGGGTGCGCAGATTTACCGGCAGTGGTTCGAGCTGCAAGCGGGCTCGCCGGGTTTGGGCAGCGGACCTAACGGCCGCAATAAAGGCGGGGTGATTCCGATCGGCGCATCTATCTCAGGCGCACCGTTGGGAGCGACATACCGGACTAACGCAAGTCTGTTTGCGGGTGTCGTGCGAACCGGCTTTGGAATTCCTGCCAGCGCGTGGCCCTCCGGTTCCGGCTACACTCATTACAAGTTTAGAGTCGATGGCGGTGCGTGGAGCACTGAACGAACGATGAACATAGCAATGGCACTACGGCTTGGGTATGGCCCGCATCATGTGGACGTGGTCGGCAAACGCGATTCGGGGCTTTACCAGGACGACTCGCTTTTTGGCAGCGATGCGGTGATTACCAGCACGCGAATTTGGGTGATCGAACAGCTTCGTATCACATCGGCGTCTATAATGGGAAGGGATATGCATCTGGAATTTCCGGGACACGCCGGGGAAAGTTACACCGTGCAATACCGCGATGGGTTGGACCCCGCGCATGCGTGGACGATCCTGACGAATGTTCCGTTGCAAACAGAGGCCGGGATCCAGTTGATCACGGACGCGAATGCGAACACTGCTGGCACGCCGACCCGGTTCTATCGCGTGCGGACGCCTTAATTCGAGGGTCACGCCAGCAGTTTCTTCACGACATCACCGTGAACATCCGTGAGCCGGAAGTCGCGGCCCTGGAACCGGAAGGTCAGTTTGGTATGCTCGATCCCGAGCAGGTGCAGGATCGTGGCGTGCAAATCGTGGACGTGAACTTTGTCCGCGGCAGGGTTGAATCCGAGTTCGTCGGTTTGACCGACGATGCCACCACGTTTCACACCGCCGCCGGCGAGCCACATGGTGAAGGCATCGATGTGATGATTGCGGCCCGTGGTGTCGCGATTCTCGCCCATGGGCGTGCGGCCGAACTCACCGCCCCAGATCACCAGCGTGTCGTCGAGGAGGCCGCGCGCTTTCAAATCTTTCACGAGCGCCGCCTGGCCCTGGTCGACTTCGCGGCAGACCTTCTCAAAATCGCGCTGGAGGTTTTCGCCTGGCCCGCCGTGGCTGTCCCAATTGGTGTGGTAAAGCTGCACGAAGCGCACGCCGCGTTCGACCAGGCGACGAGCCAGAAGACAATTGCGGGCGAAAGATGGTTTGTCTTTCTCGACTCCATAAAGTTTGAGAGTCGTTCCGCTTTCACCGGAAAGGTCGATCAACTCGGGCGCACTGGACTGCATCCGATAAGCCATTTCGTACGCGGAAATGCGAGTGGCGATTTCGGGATCGCCAGTCTCAACCAGGCGCTTGAGGTTCATGTCGCGAATGGCGTCGATCGTCTTGCGCTGGCGTTCGGGTGATACGTCTTTTGGGCTGGCGATGTCCAGAATCGGATCGCCCTGGCCGCGCAGCGGCACGCCTTGATAGGATGAAGGAAGAAAGCCGCTGGCCCAATTTACGGCGCCGCCACGCGGCCCGCGCGGGCCGCTTTGGAGGACGACGAAGCCCGGCAGGTCCTGCGATTCACTGCCCAGGCCGTAAGTTACCCATGCGCCCATGCTCGGCCGGCCGAATTGGCCGGAACCGGTATTCATGAACAACTTCGCGGGTGCGTGATTGAACAGGTTCGTGGCGCAAGACATGACGAAGCTCACGTCGTCAACGATCGTGGCGGTGTGCGGAAACATTTCCGAGACCCACATACCGGATTGGGCTTTCATCCGCCTCGCCCGATGCTGCGGCCCACCGTCGGCAGCGGATTGATCATCTCGTGGGCGGGCATGCGCGGGATCGTGTCGCTGGCTGCCGCGCTCGCGCTGCCCTC
>DATENK010000196.1:0-3994 GCA_035275085.1 Verrucomicrobiia bacterium
ACGTTATCAGTGAAAAATTGATACTCAACCTTGAAGTGGAAATCGTACGTTTGGGCTGACGATGGATTGAGGACGGTGACGTAGGATTGGGGTCCCCCGCAGCCGCCCACGCCGCCCGTCACGTCATTTCCGGTGCGTTCGTGGTAGACGTAATTGGCGGTGCCGAAGGCATGGGGCGCCAGCGCGACGGCAATCATTGCCGTTACCATTTTCACCGCGCTGAGGATTGAGTTTTGC
Organism: Verrucomicrobiia bacterium; assembly: GCA_035275085.1. GTDB lineage: Bacteria > Verrucomicrobiota > Verrucomicrobiia > Limisphaerales > DATENK01 > DATENK01. Next base: position 238 of record DATENK010000196.1, read on the forward strand.
ATAGGGGTTCTTGGGGTTTTAGAGGATTAAAACGAACGTCCGTTCCTGAAATTGGTCTAAAAAATATATGCCGCGCGCGCAATGCACGTAGCCCTGCTGTGCGACCTGAACAGCAATCTGGCGATACATAGGTCCGGGTAACGAGGCCGCATCTCAACAGAACTTCATGGTAATAGCAAGCATTTTGTTTTAACTCTCGGACAAATGCGCGGCCGCATTGATGTACCGGAAGCCGCGCCCCGTAATCTGGAGGCGATCTAATTCCGTTCTCATCCTCCATTCGGCGATCCACCCTCCGTAGTCGACCCGTGATTTAATCGATTCTCGCCCCAAAGGTCGTCTGCTCACACTTTCGAAAGTGTGAGCAGATGGACTTTGCATTCGAGTCATCCAGATTGCCCCTCGACGGATTTTGGTTGAACCGACAGCGACGGTCCTGGGCGGAGTCAACTCGCAGCTAATTCTGTCAATGCGCGGCCCAGACGCTCTCGGTGGATCAGCACGCGATAGAGATCGCGGGGCCGTTGATGATCGATAAAACCTCGTACTTGCAATTTGTGTAAATGTCGAAGCAACGCAGGGGTGGAGATGCCAGTGCCCCGGGCAAGTTTCGAGAGTGTCTGCGGTTGAGATTTCAAACGTTTCCAAATCTCGATACGCCGCGGATGCGTGAACGCAGTCGTCAACGCGAAGGCAAGCGGTATCGACTGTTTGCCCGCGGTAAGCGTGTGCCGTAGAGCGTGCAGCAGGGTTGTCAACGTCTCACCGTTCGCGAACTGATAGGCAACCTCACTGCGAGTGCGGCGGACCCGCAGCAGCGATCGAGCTTCAAGCGCGCGCAAGGAAAGGCTCGCGCGTGCCACGGAAATCTGCAGCCGAGCGGCCACAGCCGAAACCGCAGCTCCCTTTCGCGAACAAATAACGCGAGGATCTTCAACCGTTCGCGATTCGCGAGCACGCGGCAAGTTCGCCACAACGTTGGTTGCAAAGCCATTTCAGCCATATCCTCACACTTTCGAAAGTGTGAGCATAGAGATACCGCCGAGCCCGTCAATCCCCTGGAAGGTACCGCTCTGGCGACAAGAGACTCTCGTGATCCGGATTTCAATCGGTCGCCTCGATCGTTTGCCTTTCTAAACAGGCTGAGCGACGAACCGCACCATGCCTTCGGGGTCTTTAGCGTTTGGCGGATTCTTCGAACTCAGGGGCTAGCCGCGAAATCACTCCACTATTGATCTTTCCAAGACCTCGGGGGCAGTATCGTAGCGCTATGAAGGGTTACTTCTTCTTTGCGCTAATCATCACCTGCCTGAACCTCGCCGCGGCCACGGATATACCCGCGGCGCGAAAGCTATACGTCGCCAATACCGCAGGCGAGACGTTAAGCCTGATCGATCTGGACCGGCGGGAAGTCATTCGTGAACTGCCGATCGGAAAACATCCGCACGGATTGGCGTTGGCCCCCGATCACAGCCTCCTCTATTGCTCCGTCGAATCCGAGCGCGCCATCAAGTTCATCGATACCGCCACAGATCAAACGACGGCAACGGTGCACACGACCGGCGTGCCGAACCAATTGGCGGTCACACCCGATGGCCGCTGGATTTACGTCGCCATAAACGACACCGGCAAGGCCGACGTGATCGATGTGCGGCAGCGCAAAGTGGCCAAAACGCTGGATGTCGGCGGTCGCGCGCACAATTGCTACTGCCCGAAGCACGCGAAGCACATGTATGCGACGTCGGTTCGCGATGACCTGGTAAGGCAATTCGATTTTGCGCGCGATCATTCGCTGACGAAGACGATCAAGTTCGATGGCCACGTCCGTCCGTTGTGCGTCACCGAAAATGAGAAATGGCTGTTCGTCGCCCTCGAAGGGCTTCATGGTTTCGCCTGGGCGGACCTCGAAACGGGCAAACAGCTTGGCCGGATCGAGCAACCCCTGCCGCCGCCGGAGCAGCGTTCGAAGTTCGCTTACATGAATACGCATGGATTGGAGTTGCGGCCGGGCGATCGCGAACTTTGGGTCACGAGCTTCATCGGCAATGGCCTGATGATTTATGACATCACCAGCCAGCCGCCGAAATATGTCACCACCGTCGCCGTTGGTGACGCGCCCAATTGGCTGACCTTCAGTCCGGACGGCAAGTTCGCCTACTCCGCGAATGCCGGCGCGAACAGCATCACTATTGTTGATTGCGAGAAACGCGCCGCGCTAAAGGACATCAAAGTCGGAACCACTCCCAAGCGCTTGCTGGAAGTTCATCCGCCGCGCGCCCACGCCGCACGGTAATTATTTACGCAACGTTGATCGACCTTGCGCGTCGCTGTCAGTCCAAGCGCGATGTGGGCACATCACTCGAGCTAGCCCACCGTCTTCATTCGTTCACGACGCTTGGAACTGTCAAGGATCCTCAAGGTCGCGACAGGCGGTAAAAGCGAGGCACCAAGGGTGGCGGGTCGAAACGGATTTGCCGTTCATCGTTGGTCAGCGTGATGACGTGCGTGTCGCGATCCCATGTTGCGTCCGGTGCCAACGCGCCAGTTGATTCGGGGACGAAGCCTGCCGGGAACAACGGCCATGCAATTTCGAAACCGCTGCCCACTTTTCGCGCCGTCAACTCGATGTGATCGAAGCCGACGCTGTTCAGCCCCAGGTTAAAACTGACATCGGAGCTCGCGGTGGATTGCTGATGGATCTCCACAGCCAGAACATTAGTGCCTTCTACCAATAGCGTGGGGCTTGAGTTTGTCGAAAACCAAAATGCTTCCTCCCCGCCGCCCACCGCGAGCAGCGCCGGAGTCCCGAAAGTCACCCCGCCACCAGGCATGTTGCTGCGAAACACTTCGACGCCGTTGAGATAAGCAATGGCGCCGTCATCTCGAAGAACGTTAAGCGAAAGGTTCGTCATCATCCATGTATTCGTGACCACGAACGATTTTCGAAAATACGTCGTAATGATCCGGCTGTTGTCCGTTCGATTGCTGCGAACCAGAGTGGCTTCGTCCCCATCGCCATATCCGAACGGGGCTTCGCCGCTCGGCCATGCAGCGTCGTTGAAATTGGCGGTGCGCCACGCCGTTCCCTGGTCCGATCCGTCGTCGAGATACTTCCATAGCCCATCGGAAGGGACCAAAAGACATGGGAGCGGCGTGCGATCAAGGTAAGTCACGATGAGGCTGGCCCCGGGGGCCAAATCGCAGGAGACGAAGCGCCCATTCCGGGGCGGGTCGTCCGCGGCGAGTTGGGAAACAAGGCTGACGCCGTTGGCGGTGAACTGCGCGTTCGTCGTTGAGAAGAAGCGAACGTGGAAGGGCATCGGCCCTCTCTCATGCTTCAGCGTGGCAATGTTTCGCGAACCGGTGCGCCGCTGGTCGAGCGTGAATTCATGTTCGCCCGCGCAAAGGTGTGCAAGTTTCCACGACGCGAGACCGACAGGCAGTTGCGGAATAAAATCGGCGTGGTGTGGCGTGGCGCTCGGCAGCACACCCGCCAGTCCTTCGATGATTGCTTCAAGGAAGGGACCCGCGGACCAGAGCTGAACGAAGTCTGAGCCGCCGGGCGGAATCGTTTCACTCATGCCACCAGGCAGGCGCGCCTGGCGAGGAGCTTCGGCAGCCAGTTGCAACAGATGAACCGCAAACTCGCGTTGGCCATGCCCAAAGGCCGCCCGCGCGAATAACTCGGTCGTCACCACGCCCGCGGCGTCGCCACCGATGTCAGCCTTACGCGTGTGAACGCCCCCCCACTGATTTA
>DATENK010000197.1:0-12331 GCA_035275085.1 Verrucomicrobiia bacterium
CGGTCGAAAAAATTCCTCAAATAAACCTCCCAATAAGAGCAGGGGAGGGCCATGCTCGCCGAACTCGACCGGCGCGCCGATCCCAATAAAGAGCCTGGGGTGAAATCCATCTTTCGTTACGCTCCACTGACCAACGCCGCCGCCCATCGAGTGGCCGATATAGACGTCCACGGCTCCAAGCGCCCGCTCGAGCTCTTTGGGCTTAAGGACGAGGTTACTGACAGAGCAAGGTTGCGGCGATTCTCCATGTCCCGCCTGGTCCACGGAATAGCAATCAAAACCAGCGGCGGCGAGCGCTTCGCCAAAACGGAACAAATTTTCTTTCGAGCCGACGCATCCATGAGCGAGGAGCACCTTTGCATGGGGACCGGTGGTTGCGGGCAAAATTCGCAGCGCCGGCGTGTTTGTAGCCAACATTATTTTGTCGACGCGAACAGCCGGGTCGATCACGCGGGATAGCATGGCGCCAAGGATGAGAGCGGCGATGGCTGCCGCAACGCTCCACCTCGTCCGTGCAATCATGGGTAATAACGGCCGCGGTTCATCTGTAATCGCCGGCAGCCTTCGCGTCGAGCACGCGTTGCCAGGTATCCCTGGCGTTTACGCGCGCGCCAAGCTCATACAGAATATGGTCCAGTCCCATCTGAGCTCGCCCGATGAGGGCGCATTCCGGGTCGATTAGTTTTTCGCGCAGAACCACCTGCTGACATCGGCTCTGGAGTTGGTGCAATCTCGGATCGCGGGCATCCACCACTGCGTTCGCCGCGGGATCTCGCGGGTAAACAATATCGCAGAGCGGTTCCAGCAGCGGTAATAGTTTGCGGGCGCGCTTGTAAGGCACCTTCGGTCCAAAGAGCAATTTCAGAAAACGCCGCGCCTCCGCCTCTCCTTTCTGCCATGTGCGCTCCTCGTAACCTTGGTTTAACGCCGATATCTCGAAGGTGGTCCGCTTCACAGAACCAAAATCAACCAGCCCAATACTGCCATCGGGGCGGAACAGATAGTTGCCCGGATGATGATCCGCATGCACTGCCTTGAGCCAATGCAACTGCGTGGCCTGCATCTCCAGCAGCCGCACCCCAATCAAGTCGCGCACAGCGGCAGACGGTTTGCCTTTCAGAAAATCACTCAGTATTTCACCCTCGAGAAACGACATCGTCAGCACGCGGTCTGTCGATAGTTCCCGGTAAGGTTTGGGAATACTGAGGTAGGTGAGTTTGCTCAACTCCCTCCGGAAAAACTCCAGGTTGTCCGCCTCCCGCACATAATCGGTCTCTTCGAGAATGCCCTTGTGGAATTCCTCCATCAAACCCTTCGGAACATGGCCCAACATCCGGCCCGGCCATGTCGCCGAGCGCAGCAGCTTGAAATCGTTTTCGATGGCTGACCGAATCGCGGGATACTGAATCTTGACGGCTACTTTCTCTCCGTGACGCGTGACCGCGCGATGCACCTGGCCCAATGACGCCGCTGCAAACGGTTCAGGATCGAACTCACGAAACACGTCTTCGGGATACCTGCCGAGTGAACCCTTGAACTGCGCGCGCGCCAGCGTTGCGTGCATCCCCGGCGCCCGCATTTGCAAGTTCGCAAGTTCCTGCACCACGTGCATCGGCAGCGTCTTGCTCTGCATGCTCAACAATTGGCCGATCTTCATCATCGGTCCCTTGAGCACTCCCAATTCGTCACGCACCCACCGTGATGCCTGCTTTTGGAAACGTAATTTCCGGTCCGTTCGCTCGCCTTCTCCCATGAGGAAGTTCTGGGCCTGGTAACCAATGTAACTTCCGACTAAACTCAGCCCGAGTCTTCCGAGTTGAAATCCGCGTCCCAGTGTGCTGCGCTTTTCAGTGTTCACCAATCCCACCCGCCTTTCTTGAGGAAGTGCGTGGACAACTTCAGGCAGCGATCCAGCAACGCCAGCGTCTGTTCCTTCCCTCGCGAACTGTCCTGCAGCCAAAAGCTGATCATCGCCATCTGAAAAACGCCAAAGGCGTGGGCTCCCAGATCGCCTACGCGCGGAATCTCGCCGGCCTCTTCGGCTTCCGCGAGGACATCCCGGATAAAGCGCAGATACCGCAAATTCCGCTCCTGCGATTGCAGGCTGAAGGCACTTAGTTTGGAGAAGGGCGCGAGAGACCGCAAAAAGACCGCGCCGATGAACTCTTCATAGGGCGCCAGGCTGTCCAGCAGATGTTCGATGATGCCAAAAAGCTTCTCGGGCAGGGCCGCGCGCTTCATGCTCCGATCGCTTTGATACCACTCGATCATCTCTGTAAGGCTCTCTTCGAAGAAATAAAGCGCGAGATCCTCTTTCGTTTCGAAGTAATTGAACAGCGTGCCTTCGGCGATGCCCGCTTTTTTGGAGATGGCCTTGGTCGTGGTCCGATAAAACCCTTTCCCCGCGAACAGATCGAGCGCTGCCCGCAGAATGGCTCGTCGGGTATTTTCCTTGTTTTCGACACGTTTTCCGCGCCGTTTTTGGGCGGCGGCCCTCCCGCGTTTTCGTTCCGTTTTTCGCTTCATACGAAAACATGAGTGAACTCATGTTTCTTGAGAATCGCCCACCTCGCGGCTTTTGGTCAACACAAAAATGAGCACACTCATATTCGCTGCAGATAGGCTGGACGATTGGAACTCCGCTCAGGACGAGGGGTTATCGGTCTTTTGGAGCCAACCACCGTGCTGCGTTCTCTAAAACGCGCAATGGCTCAGCCTGCTTGAAGACCGGATACGTTTCGTGACCTGGCCGGAAGTAAAACACCCGGCCCTGGTCCACATTCCAGACGCAGCCGCTACGGAAGTGTTCGCCCTTGTCCCAGCGTTCCTCGAAGATTACCGCGTCCGGCTTGGGCACATGAAATGGCTCGTCATACATTTCCGTCTGCTTCACGTCCCATTTCAGTGGCAGTCCGGCGGCGATGGCATGATCCGGCAGCAGCGTGGTAACGTGACTCGGCGCGCCGTCGCCGCGATACGCCGGGAAAATGCAGCCGGGCAGCGTGAGCTTCCAGACGCCGTCCTCCTGGCGCAACGATGGTGTCAACGGCGCATCACGGCGCGGGACTTTTCCGAGCGGATTCTGATTCAAGTATTCCCACTTCGCTGTGGCACGTTCGGCGGCGGGAATTTGGGCAAGCGCGTCTTCCTTGGCTCGTTCCTGCATGAGTCGCACAAACGGTCGGGCCCAGTGTGCCGAATGCAGCGCGATAAAACCGAGGCGTCCCTGGCGCACGCGTGTTACCAGACGTTCGACATTTTCGTCCGTCACCGCCTGGTTTTTCTGATGACTCCACCAGATCACCACATCGGTGCTGTTGAGCATTGCTTCGTCGAGACCCTGGGAGGCTGAGGTAAGCGAAGCGCTTTTCACGGTGAAACCCCGTTGACCCGCAAGATGTGCCGCGATGGTTTCTCCCAGAAACTTGTCCCCGTAGGCACGCTCCTGCTCCGGCTGTTGCTCATCCCAGACCAGGACACGGACGGGACGCGGAGTTGCGGCCTGGAGGTTGCCCAGCGCCGCGGACAGGAAGGCAAGCAGGATGAAGATCGGTTTCATGAAGTGCATCCTATTGTTTCTCCAACCACCACCGCACTGATTTTTCGTCGTCACGGTCTGTAACGCTGTTCCGGCTTGCGGCTCACACAGAGAATGTGATGGCGCGCGCGGAAGAACAATTCGCCGCCAGAGATGGCGGGGGTAGCCATGCAGGGCTCACCCAAATCGCTGGTGGCGATCAATTCGAATTTCGGCGCAGCGCGAACGGTATAGACTTTGCCTTCCTCGCTCGTGTAATGGATTTTGTCCGCATCGGCGACGGGTGAAGCGGTGAAGCCACCGCGACCACTGGACAACCGTTCCTCAAAGTGCTTCTCGCCGGTTTTAGCGGTGTAACACGAGACCACCCCATTGTCCTTGCACGCGAATAGATGATCGCCGACCACAATCGGCGTTTGCATGTAATTTCCACCGCGGCGGAGACTCCATGCAATGAAGCGATTGGTGGTCTCGTTGGTCTCCAACGTGATGTCGCCTTCCGCATTCGCGCGAATGGCATAGATCGGCGAGAGCTTCCCATGTGCGCTCGTGAGAAAAATAAGATCACCCCAGACAACGGGCGTCGGCACCGGAATATCGCCGGCACCGCTCAATTTCCATAGCTCCTTGCCAGTGCGCAGGTCGTAACCGCCCATATGGCGAAAACCATTAATGAGGATTTGCGCGCGGCCCGGCCGAACGTCAATGGTTGGAGTACTCCAGGTCGGATTGTCCTGCCGCGGTGTGCGCCAAAGTTCTTTGCCATCGCGAATATCCAGCGCGGCCAGGAAAGAGTTCGTCTGCACGTCACACTGCACGATCACCATCCCGCCGTGGATCACGGGCGAACTTGCGAAGCCCCATTGCGCGTCCTGAACGGCAAAGTAGCCCGAGTCCAGCGGCCCGAAGTCTTTGCGCCAACGCAATTGTCCCTCGAGTGAGTAGCAGAACAGGCCTTCGGCGCCGAAGAAGCAAACCAGGTTCGTGCCATCCGTAGCCGGTGTGCAATTGGCCTGACTTGATTTAGGATGCCGCTTCATCCGCGGCAAGCCTTCATGCGCCACCTTCTTCCAGAGCACGGCGCCATTGTTTTTGTCGACGCACCAGACCTCCCATGAATGCGGCGCCTGCTCATCCGCCGATTCGATGTCGCCGTAAAGCCCGATCTTCAGTTGTTGCTCGCCTTTCGCGGTGACGGCCGTCGTCACGAACACTTTGTTCGACCAAATCACGGGCGAAGATAAGCCAAGGCCCGGTACGGGAGTTTTCCATTTGAAGCTCTCCCCCTTCTCAGGCGTTGAGAAACCTTGCGCAACGCCGCACGCCTGGACCCCGCGAAACTGCGGCCAATTCAAATCCGGGCTTTCAGCCCGCGCCGATTCTCCGACAGCGATACTCATCAACAGCGCAAACCTGAGCAGAGTCGACTGCAACGTGTTCATAGACGCGCATCTGATCCGAGAAAGAGTTTTGGACATAAAAGATATTTATTTTCGCGTTTAGCCATGCGGGAGTCGAACCCTCGTCTTTCTTACTGGAAACCTTCTGCTTACAGGTCCCGAATTCGGACGTTGCGGAGCTTCACGAATCCGGCAAAGTCGGCGCCCTGGAGGACGTGCGGCCATTGAAAGCTGATGGGCCCCGCTTCTTTCCATGCCGCCTCAGCCGGATCGGCAGGGTTATCGGTGACGTCGCAGATTTTCGTCCCGTTCAATCTCACCTGGAGGCGCTGCCCCTTGAAGGAGATTTCGACATGGTTCCAATCCTCCTTCTTGCGGAGATTGGGAAACTTCTCGTCGCCGGTGTCGAGCCAGAGGACGTTTCCTCTGATGGCCTTGGGGTGCTTACGGTGAACGACAACGCCAACGAACTCTCCGGCCTCGCGACGCCCGAAGTTCACCTGATAGCCGGTTCGCAGATACACGCCGCTGTTGTACGTGCAGTTGGTACACGAGCCGTCCGGGGCGGCAGGCTGCTCGGCGACCATGAAGTCGAGCTCCAGCTCGAAATCTTTGAATCGCGCTAGCGAAGAGAGAGTCCCGCCTTTCTGACCCGGTCCGGTCTGTCCGCCAACGACGATACCGTTCTCCATTTTCCAACCGGCCTCGGCGGGGCTCAGAGCACCCCCGCGAGCTGGGACGGTCCAGCCGGTGAAGTCCTTGCCATTGAAGAGTGGTTTCCACGATTCGGCCGATTGCAGCGACGCGATGAGCACGGAGCCAAGCAGCGTAAGGACGCCAACAGAAATACCTTTTTGAGTTTTGAGGCTGCGGTTCATGCAGACAATCAGACGTTCAAGGTTTTGAGATAGGCGACGCTTTGCTGGGTTAGTTCCCAGTTTTGTTCGACGAAGTAGTTTTTGACGCCACCGGTCTTCGCGGCGGTGAAAGTTTTTACCCAATCGATGCTGCCTTTGCCCATCCCCACCTGCGGATGGCGGCCGGAAGCTCCCTTCATGTCTATGTCTTGAAGATGCATCGAGAAGAAGCGGCCCGGATACTTCGTGAAGTATTCCGCCGCGACGAAGCCGGCGGTGATCGTTGACATTTGGAATTGGTATTTGACCAGTTTCGGATCGAGCAGCTCCAACAAAAGATCGTAGGTGCGTTTGTCGTCCACCGTCGACATTTCGAACCCCTCATTGTGAAGGCCTTGCTGAAGGCCGGCGGCGGCTGAGATGGCGGCGATCTTATTATATTCGTCGGCCGCTTTTCTGACCTGGTCGAGGGTCGGATTGTTGCCGCCCCCCAGGGTGGCGGTGATGATTTGCGTGATGCCGACTTCTTTCGCCCAGGTGATGCTCTTTTGCTGGGTCTTGCGCAGCTCTCCCATCGTGAAATGAGAGCTCTCCGATTTCATGCCGTGATCGGCGAGGATACGCGCGACTTCTTTTCCATTGGCGAGCGATGAAAATTCGGCGCCGTAACCAATCGGCGAACAGAGTTCGAGCCGAGTGACGCCGATGTCGGCCATCATCTTCACGTAGGCTGGAAAGTCCTTGAGCATGGAACGCGTCGGCCAGACCTGGCTGCCGATGGGGAGGCCAAGTGGAGTGGCTGAAAGCTTTGAGGCACCGGCCGCCAGAAAACCGGCCGCGCCCGAAGTGATCACCGCTTTTTCCATAAATTTTCGTCTCGATATTGGAGTCATACGTATTCGCTGTCCGTGATTTTGTTGTGGTGAAAAAACGATTCGTCACTGCACCAGGCAGTCACGCAGGTGGATCGCGGTTCAATCGAATCTGGCATTAGATTTCCCAGCATATTGCCAACGAATCGTTGGCCAAGCGAGTTCCTGATGAAACTGACAGAAAGGTCATCCGGTGACAATGCGGCAAAAACGTGTTTGAAAAACAGTGGAGCGGGTGAAGGGAATCGAACCCTCGTGGTTACTCAGACGTTTTCAAAGTAATCGGCAACCGTTTCTCGGCTTGTTGGCGAGAGTCGGAATGGCTAAGAAGGAGGCGATTGTGAGTGAACTCACGCGCATTCTCCAATCAGTCGAGCATGGCGATGCCAATGCTGCCGATCAATTGCTGCCGCTTGTGTACGATGAACTTCGGAAGCTTGCTGCCGCGCGCATGACAAACGAAGCAGCCGGCCATACGTTGCAGCCCACCGCGCTCGTGCACGAGGCGTGGCTGCGGTTGACGCAGGATGAACCGAACACGCAGTTCGCTAATCGCGCGCATTTTTTCGCTGCGGCAGCGGAAGCTATGCGCCGCATCCTGGTTGACCATGCGCGGCGCAAGGCCACTGGGAAGCGCGGCGGCGGATGGGAGCGGCTCAATTTGGATAAGATTGAGATCGCCGCGGACGCTGACGATGACACGTTGCTGCTCGTCAATGAATCGCTGCAGAAGCTCGCACAGGAAGAACCCAAAGCCGCGGAGATCGTGAAGCTGCGATTCTTCGCGGGGCTTACGCTGGAAGAGGCTGGCCAGCTTTTGGGATTCACAGAGCGAACGGCGAAACGCCATTGGGCTTTTGCGCGAGCATGGTTGTATGACGCCATGACAACGGCTCGCGAATCGTAGGCGGCGTGTCCCTTTTTTCCTGCCGTTCGCGCATTGATGTCAGAGTTTGCAACAATGAGTTCCTTGATCGGAACGGATGTGAAACCGGAAGACTCCGCACTCACGATTTTCAATAATGCGCTGGAACTTCCCGACCCGGCGGCGCGCGCGTCGTACCTGAACGAAGCCTGCGGCACGGATATGGCATTGCGTGAGCACGTGGAAAAACTTTTGCGGGCGCACGGCGAGGCGGGTGGATTTTTCTCCCAGCCGATGAAGCCGGTTACTGTGGAAAAGGTCGGTGCGCTCATCGGACGCTACAAACTTTTGGAGCAAATCGGTGAAGGTGGGTGCGGCCTGGTTTACATGGCGGAACAACAGGAGCCGGTGCGGCGGCGCGTGGCGCTCAAAGTTATTAAGCTCGGCATGGACACGAAGCAGGTCGTGGCCCGCTTCGAAGCTGAGCGGCAGGCGCTGGCGCTGATGGATCATCCGAACATCGCACGCGTGCTCGATGCCGGCGCCACCGACACAGGCCGGCCTTACTTCGTCATGGAACTGGTGCGCGGCATCAAAATCACCGAGTTCTGCGACCAGAAAAAACTTTCCACTCAGGAACGCCTGGAGCTGTTCATTTCCGTTTGCCGGGCCATCCAGCACGCGCATCAAAAAGGGATTATTCACCGGGACCTCAAACCCTCCAATGTTCTGGTGACGATCGTGGACGGCGCGCCGGTGCCCAAGGTGATTGATTTTGGGATCGCCAAGGCGACGAGCAACCAGCCCCTGACGGACAAGACGTTGTTCACGGCGTTCGCACAATTCATCGGGACGCCTGCTTACATGAGCCCGGAGCAGGCGGAAATGAGCGGCGTGGACATCGATACGCGCACCGACATCTACAGCCTCGGTGTTGTGCTCTACGAATTGCTCACGGGAAAAACTCCCTTCGATGCCGAAGCGCTGCTGCGGGGGAGCATTGACGAAATCCGCCGCACGATTCGCGATCAGGAACCTCCAAAGCCCTCAACACGCCTCCACGCCTTAAGCCAGGTTGACCTCACTACCACAGCCCAGGCCAGACACCTCGACGGCCACAAGCTCATGCAGACCGTGAAAGGCGATCTGGACTGGATCGTAATGAAGTGCCTCGAGAAGGAGCGGAGCCGGCGCTACGAGACGGTCAATGGATTGGCGGCCGACCTTCTCCGGCATCTCAAGACTGAGCCGGTCGTCGCGCGGCCGCCCAATCGTTGGTACGAGTTTCAGAAGACTGTCCGGCGGCACAGATTTGGTTTCGCAGCGGTGGCGGCGGTGATGCTCGCGCTGCTTGTGGGAGCCATCATCAGCTCCTGGCAAGCGTTCCGAGCGACCCGTGCGGAGCGGGAGCAAAACCGGCTGCGTCAGCAGGCGGAAGCCAACCAAAAGAAAGCGGAAACCGAAGCTGCCAAGAGCGCACAGGTTGCCCGCTTTCTCAAGGACATGCTGGTGGGAACCGAATCGTCGGTCGCCTTGGGCCGCGACACTAAATTGCTCCGAGAGATTCTGGACAAAACAGCCGACCGTGTCGGCAAAGAACTGGCGAATCAGCCAGAAGTTGAAGCAGAACTGTACGTCACGCTTGGCTACACTTATTTTGAGCTGGGTGAATGGGCGAAGTCGGAAGTGATGCAGCGGGAAGCACTCGCCATATTTCGGAAACTTCTCGGTGACGAGAGTCGGAAGGTGGCGATCACGATGAACGATGTGGCCATCAACCTGTGCCAGGAGCGAAAATGGGCGGAGGCCGAATCCATGTACCGCGAGGCATTGGCCATTTACATGAAGACATCCGGTGCTGAGAGCCTGGATGTGACCTGGCCACTTAACAATTTAGGCAACGTGCTCGCAGACGCCGGTAGGCCGGCGGAGGCCGAGCCCTTCCACCGGGAGGCATTGCGAATTCGCAGAAAGCTGTTGGGCAACGACACGAATATGGTGGCTTTGGTTTTGTACGACCTCGGACGCACACTCAAGCGTGCCGGCAAGGTGACGGAAGCCGAGGCTTCCTTTCGAGAATCCCTTTCAATCTACAGGAAGCAAGGGGAGGTGACTCGTTACTTTGTCAACGCTTTCAACGGACTGGCTGACCTCCTTCGGGAACAGGGCAACGTAGCGGAAGCGGAAAGTCTGTACCGCGAGGCGTTGGCGATGCAGAGGAAGTTATGGGGAGACGAGCATTCAAACGTTGCGAACTCCCTCCACACGCTGGCTGATCTGCTTCGGCGGGAAGGTAAGCTGACTCAGGCAGAACCGTTGTACCGGGAAGCGCTGGCAATCCGGCGGAAAGCGCAGGGCAACGCACACCCCAAAGTGGCTGCTGAAATCAAGGCTTTGGCCGAGGTGCTCGACGCGCAAGGCAAGTCGGCGGACGCCGACGCGTTGAAACGGGAGCGATAATAAGTTCAGCCATCCGCGGTCATCGGAGTAACGGACTGCGTTTCCACCAAATCGCGTGTCGATTCATTCGTTCCAGTGCATTCGCTTTTCCTTGTCCCCTTTTCCGGTCGTTTCCCGCCTTGAGAGTTGGAACGAAAGAACAAGCACGATGAAATACATTCTCCATTTGCTGATTGCCGTGCAGTGCATCGTCTGCCTTTTGATCGCTCGGGGGCAAAGTGCCACTTTGATCACGGCCTTCACGAATCCTGTCCCGTCGCGAGACGACTACTTTGGCGGCTCAATCGCGGCGCTCGGAAGTGATCGCCTCCTCATCGGCGCATCCGGTCGAACTTCCATTTACACCAATCCGGCGGTGTATCTTTTCAACACCAACGGCCAGTGGCTGACCACGTTCACGAATCCCGGGCCTCGCGACAATATCTTTTACGGCGAGTCGGTGGCGGCGGTTGGCACCGACCGCGTGCTCATCGGGACATATCAATCCGGCATCCGTTTCGGCACGGAGAACGCGTATCTGTTCAACACGAATGGCGCGTTGGTGATCACTTTCACCAATCCTCCGGGAAGCGTTGGCCCTTCGTTTGGCCGGTCGGTGGCAGCGTTGGGTGGTGATCGCGTCCTGATAGGTGCGCCATTCGATTCGTCCGGTGGGCGGGAGGGGTTGGTTCATTTGTTCTCAACTAATGGTCAGTGGCTGAATACCTGCACCAATCCGGCTCCGGGAAGTGGGAGCTGGTTTGGCACTGCGGTGACGGCTGTTGGCAACGATCGCATTCTAATTGGCGCGCCTTTCAACGACCTCGGGGCGACCGATGCCGGGACGGCTTATCTGTTCTCCACTAATGGCATCTTGACGGTCACGTTTACGAATCCCACTCCGCTAAGCGTCGAGCGGTTTGGCTCAGCGGTCGCGCCGTTTGGCAACGATCGCGTGCTCATTGGCGCACCGCGCGATAGCACGGCAGCGCCATTTGGCGGCGCGGCCTATCTGTTCAGCAACAACGGTTTGCTGCTGACGACTTTTACCAATCCGAGCCCAGCCTACAGCAGCACCGGCTTTGAGAGTCTGGACGGCGACTGGTTTGGCGCTTCAGTGGCGGCCGTTGGCAACGACCGCGTGCTCATCGGCGCGTACGGGAACGACGCGCCGAACGGAACGCGTTACGCCGGAACTGCGTACCTGTTCAGCACCAACGGGACGCTCCTGGCAACTCTCACGAATCCCGTCCCGACCTCGGGTGCCAGTTTCGGGGGCGCGCTGGCGGCGTCGGGACCTGACCGCTTCCTGATTGGCGCACCTGCTTTCGCTCTCGGCGCGACGAATGCAGGCAGAGCGTATTTGTTCAGCGTCCCACTTCCTCCTTCATTGAGCATTCGATTGACGACTTCAAACACCGTGGCCGTTTCCTGGCCATCGGTCGCGACCGGTTTCGCGCTTCAGCAAAATACCAGGGGTTTGAGTTCAGTTAATTGGAGCAATGTCACCGGCACGATTCAGGACAACGGCACGAACCGATTCATCACCTTGAGCCCACAATCCGGAAGCCGTTTCTATCGCCTCGTTCAGCCGTGACCCACAGCCGCAACCAAATCCTGCACCATGAAAACCAAATTCATCACCACCGCGAGTCTCTGGGCTATCACCGTTTTCCTTGGTTTGAACTTTGCGACGCCGCGCGCACAGGCGCAGGGTGGCGTGCCGCTTTGGACCAACCGCTATCACGAGGCAATAAACACCTACAGCGCGGCCACCGCAGTGGCGGTGGATGGCAGCGGCAACGTGTTCGTGACAGGATATTCAGCAGGTAGCAACGGCAGGGACTTCGATTTCGTTACCATCAAATACTCGAACGCCGGCGCGCCGTTGTGGACCAATCGTTACGCCGGGGCAGTGGATGGATGGGATAGCCCGTCGAGCATTGCGGTGGATCGCAGCGGCAACGTGATTGTAACAGGAACCTCTGATCACAATGGGAATGACAGCTTCCACACGAATTCCGATTACGCGACTATCAAATATTCCAACGCAGGTGTGCCGCTCTGGACCAACCGCTACAACGGACCGGCCAACGCGAGCGATCAACCCGGAGGTGTTGCGGTGGATGGCAGCGGCAACGTGTTTGTGACTGGAGCTTCGATTGGCGTCGGCAGTGAATTTGACTTCGCAACCATCAAGTATTCCGCTGCGGGCGTGCCGTTATGGACGAATCGTTACAATGGCCTTGGCAACGACGCCGATGCGGCCGGTGCCATTGCGGTGGACTCCAGCGGCAACGTGTTTGTCACGGGATACTCCGTTGGTCTGCTCAATGCATACGATTACGACTACGTGACCA
>DATENK010000198.1:0-2610 GCA_035275085.1 Verrucomicrobiia bacterium
GTCTCAATCGCCGTTCTCAGACGACTTTGAGAGCCAACTGGCTCACTATTACAAATTCGCCGAGATCTTCCACGGGCGCAAACTGAAAAAGAATGCTGCCGGCCAATGGAAATATGAAGGCGATCCCGTTCCTTTTCCCGAAGTCTATCCCATGGCGGAAGTGCCACTGGGAGGTTATGACGAGTCGGCGGATTTCGATGTGAAGTTTACGAACATGCTGAACCTCCTGCAGCAGGCATGGACCACAGGCGACGGCAATTATTTAAGTAATGCTGTGACAGCGATGTTCGAGCTGGAAACGCCGGCGCGCAAACTGATGCAGACGCCAATTGCGAGTGGCTCCGGCAATTACGGTCCCGACTTTCGTCTGAAATCAAGTTAAAGAAGCAAGAAAGATGCTTGAACTGGTAGCAGACGGATTCTCATTTCCTACAAGTCTGACTTTTGACGACGCGGGCGGGATGTACGTGGCGGAATCGGGATTGCCTTTCGGTGGCGCCGCGCCGGGCGGCCGCATCTGGCGTCTGCAATCCAACTCGCAACACACGTTATTAATCAATAATCTTCGTGCGCCGGTAAATGGAATAACTTTTCACCGCGGCTCACTCTACGTTTCCGAAGGCGGTCACCCGGCGCGCATCAGTTGTTTCGATCTTGACGGAAAGCTGCGGTCGGTGGTCCTTGATAATTTGCCTGGTCCAGGTAACTACCACACGAACATGGCTGTATTTGGTCCGGACGATAAGCTCTACTTCAGTCAAGGCGCCATGACGAATACAGGGATTATCGGTCTTGACGCTTACGAGCTTGGTTGGTTGCGCCGCTTGCCGCACGGTTACGATCTGCCGGCGTACGATCTCGTGCTGAACGGCGTGAATGTCCAGACTCCGAATCCTCTTTCAGCGGACACGAGCTCTCGTACGCAGACGGGCGCGTTCGTGCCTTTTGGCGTTAGTTCGGAACCTGGACAACATATCAGCGCGCAGTTGCCCTGCACCGCCGCGATCATGCGTTGTAATGTTGATGGCAGCGAACTGGAGTTAGTAGCGTGGGGACTGCGTAACGCGTACGGACTCGGCTTTCTTCCTGACGGAAGATTGTTGGCTGTAGATCAGGGCGCGGACGATCGCGGCAGTCGCCCGGTTGGAAATGCGCCGGACATGCTTTTTGAAGTGCGTGAGGGAGCCTGGTATGGCTGGCCCGATTTTATCGGCGACGTTCCGATTACCGATCCGCGTTATCAGCCACAGCGCGGCGCGCCTCCGTCATTCCTGATCGCGAATCATGCTGATCTGCCCAGGCCGGAAAGACCTTTGCTTTGTTTTCCGTCCCATACAGCGGCCGTTAAATTCGATGTTGCTTCCTCAGGAGATCTTTTCGTGGCTCTGTTTGGCGATGAAGCTCCGATGACTGCGCCCGCTGAACCAAAAGTTGGGCGTTCAGTCGTGCGTGTGAAGCCTTCTGATTGGTCCATGCACCCGTTTGTGCAGGAAGGACTGCTACGACCGATAGACGTTCGCTTCCGCGCTACGGATCGTGCGCTTTATATTCTGGACTTCGGCAACTTTGAAATGCTCGATCAGGGTGGCGTTCGCGCCGAGCCAAAGACTGGCAAGATCTGGAGTGTCACATGTTAACGCTCCTTCTGCTGGGCTTTGCTTTGAGTCTCGACAGCTTCCGCGCATCGCTGGGCCTCGGCGCATTGCGGCTGAGTCGTTTGCGTCAACTTCAAATCGTCATCGCTTTTGGAGTTTGCGATGCTGTCGCGCCGCTCATTGGGTTGGTGCTCGGTAAATCACTGCTCGCGCACATCGGTCCGTGGATTGAACATCTTGGACCATTGTTGCTGGCTGCGTATGGCGTTTACGTGATCTACATCGGGCAACGTTGTGCGGGTAGAGAAGCAGCCGAAGCCGATCGCTGGATGGTGCTGGGTCTGCCACTGTCGTTGAGCCTGGATAATCTCGTTGCGGGGACAACGCTCGGAATGGTGGGCTTTCCGTTGTTGTTGTCGGTAGCGATTATTGGTGGCATGAGCTCGTTGCTCTCCCTGTTAGGTCTGCGGCTCGGAGCTGTCGCGATAAATCTTTTGCGCGTCAGGGCGGAACTGATTGGCGGCGTAGTGCTGATCGTCGTTGCGCTCTCATTCATGGTCGAGGAACTCTGGAATTCGACGACCGGATGATGCGTTTGCAGAATCAGGTCCATTGACAACCACTTCGGCTGACCCAATTATCTGGGAAACGGCTTAACCAGGGAGGGCTATCGTGGCTAGACCAAACTTCATCGAGTTGCCCGCGCGCGACCTCGCGGCGAGCCAGACCTTTTTCGAAACGGTGTTTGGCATGACGATGACCGCCTTCGGGCCAACGTATGCATGCACACTCACCGGAGATGTGGACATTGGACTCCAGGCAGACGAACAGGAGGCGACCAAAGCTCCCCTCCCCGTAATCGAGGTGAAGGATTTAGAAGCAACCCTCGCCGCGGTAACTGCGGCCGGCGCCCCCATTACCAAACCGATCTTCAGCTTCCCCGGCGGCCGGCGCTTCCACTTTCTCGACCCGAGTGGCAACGAATTGGCGGCCATGCAGGCAGATGCACAGTGAC
>DATENK010000199.1:0-15499 GCA_035275085.1 Verrucomicrobiia bacterium
AACTCAACATCAACAAAAAGGGAAAACTTATGCGCAAACGAAATACACGAAACACTTCCAGCAGCCGAAGCACCATCGCTCGCTCCTCGCGGACACGTGGTCAATCCAGCCGGGGTCAGTCGTCAGAGTACGAATCGCAAGGGCAGGAGAATGAACTCCAGGAATTGTTCCTCGATGAACTTGCCGACATTTACAATGCCGAGCAACAATTGACCAAAGCATTGCCAAAGATGGCGAAGGCAACCCGCAACCAGGAGTTGCGGCAGGGATTTGAGACCCACCTTCAGGAAACCGAGGGCCAGATTGCGCGTCTGGAGCAGGTCGTTGAGACGCTCGGCGAATCATTGAAGCGCAAAACCTGCAAAGCGATGAAAGGGCTGATCGAGGAAGGCTCCGAAATGATGCAAGAAAAGAAGGGGTCACCAGCGATCGACGCCGCCCTGATCGCCGCGGCGCAAAAAGTCGAGCATTATGAGATCGCCTCTTATGGAACGCTTTGCGCCTGGGCCAAACTCATGGGCCATAACGAAGCGATGGAGCTACTCCATGAAACATTGGAGGAGGAAAGGGCTACGGACGAGAAGCTGACGCAGTTGGCCGAAAACCTCGCCAACGTCGAGGCCGAGCAGGAATAAAGCTGCTCAGTGGAAAATGCCACGGGCGGCTCGCTGAAGCAAAATCGGCGAGCCGCCCTTCGCTTTTTGAGGGGGATAAAACCACGCAAAAGTGCTTTACAGCCCCCTTGATAGCGCCTAGTTTCCTGACGAATTAACGAAACATAATAAAGATGAGCTCAACTTTAGAGAATAAGAAGAAGGTTGTTGAGAGCTTCCGGATCCACGATAAGGACACCGGCTCGGCGGATGTTCAGATTGCATTGTTGACTGAAAAGATCAATCGGCTCACTGAGCATTTGCAGAAGAATAACAAGGACCATAGCTCTCGGCGGGGATTGCTGATCATGGTGGGCCAGCGTAGGCGTTTGCTCGAATATTTGCACACGACCGATACGGGCCGTTACCAGGCGATCACCAAGAAGCTCAAGCTCCGCAAGTAGCCAGGCGGTCCTGTCCTGGACTTCCAGGGTTCGTGGGGATTTCAATTATAGTTTCGTTAATTCCGATACACCGGCTGCGATTCCGCCGAGGCGGACCAGCCACAAGGAGACCGTGCGCGCGCGGGCGCTCTTTGCAACATAAACAAGAATAAAATGCGCGTATTAAGGCCTTAGGGCGCTGGGAAATTTCGTCGAGGTTCCGCATGGCGCTTCGACGAAGTTCCTCAAGCGCCCGCCGGCCCATAGCATATATGGCAACAAAAGTGAACGCCCAGGTGGGCGACAAACAAATAACAATCGAAACCGGCAAACTGGCCAAATTGGCCGACGGCGCTGTAACGATCCAACTTGGTGAAACGATTGTCCTGGTGGCTGCCGTCGCGGCCACGAAATCAAAACCGGGCCAGGACTTCTTTCCGTTAACGGTTGATTACCGCGAGAAAGCGGCTGCGGCGGGAAAATTCCCCGGCGGCTATTTCAAGCGTGAAGGCCGCCCGACGGAAAAGGAAATCCTGACCAGCCGCTTAACGGACCGGCCAATTCGACCGCTGTTCCCGAAGGGGTGGTTCAACGAAGTGCAGGTGCAGAGCATCGTCCTGAGCGCGGATGGCCAGAACGATCCTGATATTATGAGCATCATTGGCGCGTCAGCCGCCCTGATGGTAAGTGACATCCCGTGGGAGGGCCCGCTGGGCGCGGTCCGAATTGGCCGCGTCAATGGTCAATTCGTCGCCAATCCGACTCATGAGCAGGCTGCAGAAAGCGACCTGGACCTGGTGTATGTGGGGAACCAGGATGACCTCGTAATGTTCGAGGGCTCCGGCAAAGAAGTGACCGAAGACGACTTTAAATCCGCCCTGCGGTTTGGCCAGGAGATGTGCCAACCGCTCATCCAGGCGCAACGGGATTTGGTGAAGCAGGCCGGCCGGCCAAAGCGCGAAATCACGCCCAGCAAAGTGCCGGACGAAGTCTTTGCGGAGGCGCAAAAACTCGCTGGGGACAAGATGGTTCCGGCGTTATTGCAGACCAGCAAAATGCAGCGCGAAGCTTCGGTGAGCGCGCTCTTCGAAGAGATCAGCACGAAGCTGACGGAAAAGTTCGGCGAGGAGACCGTTACCGAACCGATCGTGAAAGAAGCGTTTTACTACATCCAGAAAGCGGCCGTTCGCAAGCTGATCCTCAACGAAGGCAAGCGGTTGGATGGACGCGGTTTGGAGGACATTCGCAAGATCAGTGGTGAAGTGGGCATTTTGCCTCGCGCGCATGGTTCGGCGATATTTTCCCGAGGCGAAACACAAGCCGTGACGCTGGCTACTTTGGGCACCAGCGAAGAAGCGCAGGAATTTGATTCCTACACGGGTGGTGAGAGCGAAAAGAAGTTTATCCTGCATTATAACTTCCCGAATTATTCGGTGGGCGAAACAGGGCGCATCAGCGGCCCGGGCCGGCGGGAAATTGGTCACGGCGCATTGGCCGAGCGATCCATCGAACCGATGTTGCCGTTGAAGGAGTATCCTTACGCGATTCGTGTCACGAGCGAGATCATGGAATCGAACGGCTCCACCTCCATGGCGAGCGTTTGCGGCGGAACCCTGGCTCTGATGGACGCGGGTGTGCCGTTAATTCGACCCGTGGCGGGCATTAGCGTCGGTCTTTGTTCCGAAACGGATGACAAGGACAAGATCAAGCAGTACAAGCTGCTGACGGATATCATCGGGTCAGAAGATCATTTCGGCGATATGGACTGCAAGATCGCCGGCACGGAGAAGGGCATTACTGGTTTCCAACTCGACCTGAAGCTGCGGGGCCTTCCCCATCGCATCATGGATGAAGCGCTCGAACGCGCCCGTGTCGCCCGCATGCATATTCTGAGCGAGATGAGCAAAGTCCTCTCTGCTCCGCGCACACAACTCAGCAAATATGCGCCGCGCATTGAGACGATTAAGATTAATCCGGAGAAGATCGGCGCCGTCATCGGACCTGGCGGCAAGAACATCAAACGCATCGTCGAAGAGTCCGGTTGCGAAATCAACATCGAGGACGATGGCACAGTAAACATCTACTCGGTATCCGAAGAAGGCATGAAGATCGCGCGCGAAGCGATTACCGGCATGACTGCTGAAGCCGAGCCTGGGAAGATTTATCGCGGCAAAGTTGTTACCATCAAAGAATTCGGCGCATTCGTCGAATTCCTTCCTGGCAAGGACGGCCTCGTTCATGTCAGCGAATTGGCGAACTTCCGTGTCAAGCAACCTGAGGACATCGTCAAAATGGGCGATGAAATCTGGGTGAAATGCCTGGGCGTGGATGAAAAAGGCCGCGTCCGTCTCTCGCGCAAAGCCGCCATGGCCGAGCGCGATAAGGAGATGGCCGATAAAGAAGACGCTGCGCACGCGGAAGCCATGGCCAACGCGCCGCAAGAAGATCAACCGCAACCCTACGAACCTCGGGAACGCCGCGAAGGCGGCGGTGGTGGCGATCGCGATCGTGATCGGCGTGGCGGTGGCGGTCATCGCGGCGGCGACCGTGGACCTCGCCGCGGAGGCGGGGGCGGCGGCGGGCACCGCGGACCTCGGCATTGACTCGCGGTTTAATGAGCGCGGACAACTCTCCGCGCTGCATTTCCAAGCCATGATCAATTTGGCTTTTAACGGAAACAGACGTCATTCCGTTTTGCCTTGCTAATCATCGCCACAAGGGGTTTCACTTACTAATTCCCTCGGGCCCTGAAGTTCGAACAACGTCGATGAGTGGCAAACGATTCGGAACAAACCGCGCTGGCATCATCACGGTCGCGTTTGTCCCGCTTGTGGCGTGGGTTGTACTTCCCGTTTTGGCGGTGGACATGGATCGTATGCTGTTACGTGGGAAATGGCCGGCCGCGCCTCGGACAAATGGCTCTGTCTACAATGTCGCAGTAGCAGGCAACTACGTGTATGTTGCGGATGAAGCCGCTGGGTTGGCAGTGATCGACGTGAGCGACCGAACGAACCCACAGCGCGTCGGCAGCTATAACACGGGTCCCTATGCCTTTGGCGTAGCGGTGTCCGGCAACTATGCGTACGTTGCAGGGCATGCTGGAGGCCTGCACGTAATTGACGTGAGCAACCCGACCGATCCGCGTCGCGTGTCCGGCTATAACACAAGCGGCTACGCATATTCCGTGGCGATTTCAGGTAATTATGCTTACCTGGCGGATGGAAATACCGGCCTGCACGTGTTCAATATCAGCGACCCGATCAACCTGCGTCTCGTCGGCGGTTATGATAGCAGTGGGTTTGCTGAAGGGGTGGCCGTATCGGGCCATTACGCCTACGTGGCGGATGACCTCGCGGGTCTTGTCATAGTTGATGTAAGGGACCCAAGCAACCCGCAGCGAGTTGGTGGTTACGCGACCACTCCTGATACAATCGCCGTCGCGATATCTGGCAACTACGCCTACTTGGGGAACCTCGATGCCGGCTTGCAAATTCTGGATGTGAGTGACCCAGCTAATCCCCGCCGAACGGGGAGTTACAACACCTCAGGACTCGGCTGGGGACTGGCGGTATCCGGAAAATACGCGTACGTCGCCGATGGGCAGGCTGGTTTGCAATTGATCGACGTTAGCAACCCTGCCAACCCACAGCGGGTCGACGGCTATCACACGGGCGGATTTGCTTTCTATGTGGCGGTTTCGAGCAACTACGCTTATGTCGCGGCTGGTGAAGCCGGTCTGAACGTCATCGAACTCGCCAAACCTTCAAATCCCCAGCGCATCGGCGCTTTGGATACCGTGGGTGGTGCTGAAAGTATGGTTGTCTCAGGCAGCTATGCCTATATAGCCGATGGCGTTGCCGGCTTGCAGGTGATCGACATTAGCAACCCGGTCAATCCGCAGCGGGTTGGGGGCTTCAATACGGACGGATCGGCGTTGGGCGTGACGGTGCGGGGCGATCATGCATTCATCGCTGATAATTCTGCTGGTCTTCAGGTGATCGACGTCAGCAATCCGCTTAACCCCCATCGGACCGGCTCCTATGATACCAGCGGCGCGGCTCGAGGGGTGGCGCTTTGGGGGAATTACGCTTTGGTGGCGGATTATACCGCTGGTTTGCAAATCATCGATGTGAGCAACCCTGCCAATCCGCAGCGAGTCGGCAATTATGACACCACTGGCACACCTCGCGCACTAGCGGTTTCAGGCAGATACGTCTACGTGGCGGATGGGTCGTCTGGTCTGGAGGTTATTGATATCAGCAACCCAACCCACCCCGGCCGCGTAGGTGGGTATAAGACCGGCGGAACGGCCTTGGGGATCGCCATCGCAGACAACTGTGCGTTTATAGCAAACGATACGAATGGCTTGCAGGTGATCGACATCAGCAACCCGGCCAATCCACAGAAAGTCGCCCATTGCGACACTGTGGGGTCCGCGTTAAACGTCACAGTCACAGACGGCTATGCTTATATAGCCGAGGATACGAACGGTTTGCAGGTAATCGACGTGACGAATCCACTTCAACCGCGTCAGGTCGGCGGGAATGTCGCGGCGTGGCCCGCGCGAGCAGTGTTCGTAACCAGCAACCATACGTTCGTAGCTGCTGGCGTTAGCGGAATGGTAGTCCTTAGTCGCTATCGGCCCCTCATCGGTCCCACGCTCGCGCTCGAAGCCTTACCTCGAATCGGACCGAATCCGGTTCGCATCTCGATGAAAGGTCTCTCCGGCTTGCAAGTTCAAATCGAGCGTAGCGTCGATCTCCTCAATTGGCAGACATGGACGAATGGATTGCTACGCGACATCCCGCTCGACTTTTACGATGTCGATTCCAGCTCGCGTCAGTTTTATCGCGCATTAGCCCCCTGAACCTCACGCGCGCGGATGGAATTTGCGGTGGATGTCCCGTAGTCGATTTGACGCGACGTGCGTGTAAATCTCGGTCGTGTTGATGCTGGCGTGGCCGAGAAGTTCCTGGATGACGCGCAGGTCAGCGCCGTTTTCGAGCAGGTGCGTGGCGAAACTGTGGCGCAGCATGTGGGGCGTCACGTTGCGCTCGATGCCGCTCAAGTGGACGCGTTTCTTGATTCGAAGCCAAAGCGTGACCGCAGAAAAAGGTGTGCCCCGCTTGGTCAAAAAGACGTTCGCGGGCGAACGGCGCGTGACCAGGTTCGGGCGGCCGGCTTGAAGGTAGCGCTCCAAAGCTTCGATGGCTTTGCGTCCTAAGGGCACGACGCGCTCTTTGTTCCCTTTGCCAATTACCGTGATGAAACCGCTGTCGAGATGCAATTGCTCGAGTCTCACACCGCGCAATTCGGCAAGGCGCAGCCCACTGGCATAAGCGAGTTCCAGTACCGCGTGGTCACAGAGATCCGAAGCTGTGACGTGCGCAGGCGGCGCGAGGAGCTTTTGAATTTCCTCAGGCGTTAGCGCTTTTGGCAGGCGCTGCCAGCGTCGGGGCAACGAAATATTTTCGGCCGGATTGCAGGGAAGAATCTTTTCGTTTTCTGCATAACGAAAAAAGGCGCGCAACGCACAAATCTGCAGGTACAGGCTTTCACCGCTCAGATGCCGCGCTCGCTCGCGTTGTAAAAACTCAATGATCGTACTCGGGACGACAGACTTCCAATCGTGTATCTTTTTCTCTGACGCCCACTTCAGGAAACTTTTCAGCAGCGCGGAGTAGGTGCGCTGCGTGTTATCGGCCTGGCCGCGCTCGTTGCGAAGGTGAACGAGGAAATCTTCGATCAGCGCTTCCATCGCGCTACAATTTTCGTCCGGTCAAGCTTTCGTACGCCTCGAGATATTTTTCGGTGGTCTTGGAGACGACATCGTCCGGCAGTCGAGGCCCGGGCGGAGTCTTGTCCCACTTAAGCGTGTCGAGATAATCGCGGACGAATTGTTTGTCAAAGCTGGGTTGGCCGCGGCCCGCGGTATAGTCGTCGGCGGGCCAGAAGCGCGAAGAGTCCGGCGTCAGAACTTCATCAATCAAGATCAATTGGCCATCGTAGATGCCAAACTCGAATTTCGTGTCCGCAATGATGATCCCACGCTGGCGCGCGTACTCGCGGGCTTCGCGATAGAGGCGAATGCTCGCGTCGCGTGCTTTGGTCGTAACCTCGGTGCCCGCAATTTTGCAGGCAGTCTCGAACGAAATGTTTTCGTCGTGGCCGGTTTCAGCTTTGGTAGCGGGCGTAAAAATAGGTTCGGCGAGTTCCGACGATTCCTGAAGCCCTGCGGGGAGCCGGATGCCGCAAACGGTTTGTTGCTTGCGGTATTCCGCCCACCCGGAACCGGCCAAGTAACCACGCACAACGCATTCAATTGGGAGCGGACGCGCTTTCTTCACGATCATGCAACGCCGCTGCAGTTTTTGCGCGTGCGGCTGGAGGTTCTTTGGAAGCGGATCGTTAGCGCCGGCCAGCAGATGATTGGGCATCCAGGCAGCAAACCGCTCGAACCAGAAAAATGAAATCTGCGTGAGCACTTCGCCTTTGCGCGGAATGCCATTCGGCATCACCACGTCAAACGCCGAAATGCGGTCTGTGGCCATCATGAGCAAACGGTCGCCAAGATCAAACATTTCGCGGACTTTACCGCTTTTGATTTTCTTAATTCCGGGAAGATCAAGTTCCAGCAGCGGTTCGTTCATATGAGAAAAGCTAAACCCTGAAGGCCACCGGCTAAAGAAAAAACTGCTTCGATCGCGCGACGCAGAGTTGCAATCTCTATTATGCGCTAATCCAACCCCGACACTTTCTTCGCCCGCGCCAGCACCTGCTTCGCCACCGCTCCCGCGCGCTCTGCGCCCTTCCGCAGCGTCTCATTCACATAATCTAGATTCTTCGCCAACTCCAAGCGTTTGGCGCGAGCTGCCTCAAAGTAATTCCAATAATGCTCGAATAGAGCCTTCTTCAAATCCCCATAACCCAAACCGCCCGTCCGCAAGCGATCCTCAAACTCGCGCGCCACATCGGCCCGCGCAACCAGTTTCAACAACTGAATCGCAATATTCTTCTCCGCGTCTGGTTTTGGTTCCGCAGGCGTGCGTGTATCGGTGACAATGCTCATCACCCGTTTGCGTGTCGCCTTCTCCTCCCCAAAAATCTCGATCGTGTTCCCATAACTCTTGCTCATCTTCTGCCCGTCCAGTCCAGGCACCACGGCAACTTCGTCCCGGATCTGCGGCTCCGGGATCACGAACGTTTGCCCATACGTTTCATTGAACTTGATCGCGATATCCCGCGTGACTTCAACATGCTGCTTCTGGTCGCGTCCCACCGGCACAATATTCGAGTCATAGATCAGTATGTCCGCGGCCATCAGCACCGGGTACGCAAACAATCCGTGATTTACAGGCAGGCCCTTGGCCACTTTGTCCTTGTAGCTGTGGCAGCGCTCCAGCAACCCCATAGGAGTGACAGTCGTCAGCATCCACGCCAGCTCTGTCACTTCCGGCACATCGGATTGTCGGAAAAAAACCGAGCGGGCGGGGTCCAAACCGCACGCCAGAAAATCCAATGCCACGTCCACCGTGTTCCTGCGACGCGGCTCGGCCTCATACAGCGACGTCATCGAATGGTAATTCGCGATGAAATAATACGCTTCCCCCTTTTCCTGTAGCTCGATCGCCGGCCGCATCATCCCGAAATAATTTCCAAGATGCAGCGCCCCGGAAGGTTGTATCCCCGAAAGAATTCGCATCGGCGAACCTTACCAGCAGTGAAACGGAAAGCAAAGGGGAGCCGCCATCCCATCCTCCGTCACGCGCCCACTTCCTTCCGGACACTTTTCAAGTTCCCGGCGCACACGTCCCGCGTCAATCCCGCTGGCGGTTGAAGAGTGAGAGGAAGTAGAGCAGTTGCATGACGGCCTGGATCATGCCGGCGACGTAGGTGAGAGCGGCGGCACTGAGGACCTGACTGATCGCACGACTCTCCTGGGGCTGAACGATGCCAAGGTTTACGAGTTGTACTTTTGCACGACTGCTCGCGTTGAATTCGACAGGCAACGTGATGATCTGGAAAAGGGCAAGGATCGCGAAAATCACAACTGCCGCCAAAACGAGTTTGGCCATGCCAAGCGCGAAACCAAGGAGCATTACACCAATCCACGCGTAACTGGCGAATTGCGTCACGGGCACAAGCATCATGCGGAGTTGGAGCGGTGCATAAGCGTCTTTGTGTTGCAGAGCGTGGCCGGCTTCATGCGCGGCGACACCGACAGCCGCGAGGGAGCGGCTACGGTAGTTTTCGGACGAGAGGAATAACGCTTTTTTGCGCGGATCGTAGTGGTCCGTCAAATGGCCGCCAACTTCCTCGACGGGCATGTCGCTGAGCCCGGCGCGGTCCAGGATTTCTCGCGCAGCTTCAGCGCCACTCAGCCCGCTGGCAACCGGCTCGCGAATGTAACGACCATACGTGCTCGAAAGTTTCATCTGCGCGTACAGCCCGAGCAAGATCCCGGGCAACACGAACAGCCAATGCATTGGGTCCAGCATCATGATTAAACGATACAAGCTTTCCATTGCCGTGCAAGAGGTTGCGGGCTACAAGCGGCTGCCATAATTGTAATCGCCCTTGCCCGGGTTGAGGGCTTGCGCTAGCGTGGCTGGATTATGGACAGTAATTTGCCGCCGTCGCCACCAACGCCGCCGCCGATTCCGCCTCCCATACCACCACCGCCTCCACCACAACCACTCCCATACATTCCGCCGCGCATCGTGGCGCCGAGACGGACGGGTCGCGGTTGGAAAGTAGCAGTGTTGGTGCTGGCAATTCTGCTGGGCATCAGCTTGATCTGGAATGCGCAACACCTTTTCGACGGTTTCATGTCGGACGCGTTTGTGCCCGCGCGCAGAGCGGGACCGGTCCTTGAGGAAGCGGTGGTCGAGTATAACCATTCACTTAATAAAATCGCGGTGGTGCCAGTCGAAGGGATCATCAGCAGTGAGGGCATCGATGGGCGCAACTATAGCCTGGTGGAATATATTCGCGATCAACTCGAACTGGCGCAGAAGGACGAGGCGGTGAAAGCGGTCATTTTGAAAGTGAATTCACCGGGCGGCGAAGTGCTGGCGTCGGACGATATTTATCATGCCATCGAAGATTTTCAGCGCGTCACCGGGAAACCGGTCATTGCTGCTATGTCGAGTCTGGCCGCATCGGGAGGCTATTACGTATCGGCGCCGTGCCGGTGGATTGTGGCCAACGAACTCACGATTACCGGGAGCATTGGCGTCATCATGAGCACCTACAATGTCCGTGGGTTGCTGGATAAAGTCGGCGTACGGCCGCAGGTATTCAAGAGCGGCAAATTTAAGGATATGTTGAGCATGACCAAGCGTCCGGAGGAAATAAGCGACGAGGAACGCACGATGGTGCAGAAGATGGTGGACGAGACGTATGGGAAGTTCAAAGAAGTGGTGACCGACGGACGCAAAGCCGCCAACGACGCTAATGAAAAGCGTTCCGAGAAAGGCCGCAAGCTTTCGGATTCGTGGACGGACTTTGCGGATGGGCGCGTGCTCTCCGGCAAGGAAGCGTACGAAATCGGCATGGTGGACGAATTGGGCGGCTGGCAGATCGCCGTGCGGCGCGCGCGTAAACTCGCGAAGATCGAAAACGCCAACCTGGTCCAATATCATCAGCGGCTCGATTTTTCATCGTTGTTCCGGCTGTTCGGAAAGTCCGGGGACGGGAAAGTGAAATTGGACCTCGGGCTCGACATCCCGCAGTTGAAAGCCGGTCATCTTTATTTTCTATCGCCGGCCCTGATCCATTGAGTGGATTACGTCACGGTCATCACGCATCCCCTGGTGCAGCATAATCTGACGCTGCTGCGGGATGAACGCACTGCGCCCGAGGCATTTCGCCGTAGTCTCGCAGAAGTCGCCAGCCTGATGGTATACGAGGCGACGCGATCCTTTGAAACGCAGCCCGTAAAGGTAACGACCCCGCTTGCGCCGATGCGCGGGCAACGCTTGCGCCGCGAAGTGATTCTCGTGCCAGTACTCCGCGCGGGACTCGGAATGCTTCCATCAATCCTGCAATTGATTCCGCATGCGCGCGTCGGCTTCATTGGCTTGAAGCGGCACGAGGAAAGCCTGAAAGCCGCCGTGTATCATAAGAGTTTGCCGAACGATCTGAGTGCTTTTGAAATCATCTTGATCGATCCGATGCTCGCCACGGGTGGCAGTGCAGTCGCAGCGCTGGATTTGATGTCGGAACGGGGCGCGCGCAGGATACGACTGGTGAACCTCGTCGCGGCGCCAGAAGGTATTCGCCATGTGCACAGCCATTATCCGAAGCTGCCGATCTTCACGGCCGCGGTGGATAAACGGTTGAATCGTAAAGGTTACATCGTGCCGGGTCTCGGGGATGCTGGTGATCGGCTGTTTGGTGTTTAATTGCTTTTGGGCGCGCCCCGGCGGATGTTCGCCCATGATGGATGCGCGGAGTGGCTGGTCGCGGTTTGCGCGGGTGGGGATGGCGCTGGCGTTTGGGTTCATGGCGGCATCGCTCGAAGCACTCACGCGTGATGCACAGGGAATGCGCTTTGAGCTCGGAGTATGGACGGTGGTTGCCTTCCTCGTTGGGGCGGCGATCGGTTGGTTTTATTGGGAGATGGCCATGAAAATGACCGAGCAACCTTCCCGACAGGCGCGCCGGCGGTTTATTACAGTGACGGTGCTTTTGTTCGCCAGCGGTTTTGCATCTTATCTGTATCGACTTCGTTTTGTGTCGCGGGGCAGTTCCGGCGAAGTAGCTCAAGGCGTGGTGCTGGCCTTTGTGATGGTCGGCGCAATTGGCTTCGTGATGTGGCGGATTGGACGGTATCTGGAAGGGAAATGAAAATTAAGAGTCGGATGAGGGATTACGATTAGGAGTTGAAAAGGGTTGGGGCGGCCCGATACAGCAGGCCGCCCCCATGAGATTGGCCATTCCCCTGACGGCTGACCAACCATTCATCTCTTACATCACAAGAGCATGAGCAGTTTATACAACTGGCTGGATTTGTAAGCCGCTCGGAATGCCGAAGAAGTGTCGGCGTCGGGACTACACGGTTGGCACGAACTGGATCTTGATTAGTATCGCAGCCGGCGCAGTCCACGCACACGCGCAAAGGCGGCATCGTTCGTGACGAGAGGTGTTCCGTAATAGCGAGCAAACCCAGCCAGCCACGTATCGTTTTCGCCAAGCCGATCCCCCGTGACCATCAATTCGCGATCGACAGCGGCCGACTCGATCGCAATCTCGGGCTTAAGGGTCACGATTCGAAAGCCCGCGAGAAAGCACCACGCTGATTCCTTGTCTTCCATACCGGCTGCAAGTTCGCCCAAAGCGATGACAGACACCACAATCAGCGCATTGCGGTGTCGCGCGAGGAAACGGCGGGCAGGGCCAACCTCGTTCGCGGCGATCTCCTCCTCCAGATCAATGAGAAAGTTGGTGTCCAGGAACACAGGTTACGAACGCCGGCGTGGCGATCGGCGACCACGCCCGGCGCGCAGAGCTGCACGACGCTCGGGTGTGATTCGAGGAACGCCAACACAGTGCTTTTCGAGATATTCCAAGAGTTCGCCCGCGGTCTTCGGCCGAGCTTCACCCAAACGTTCGAGGATGACATCGGAAAAGCTTTGGCCGTCCCGCTTAAGCGCCGCCAGGACGTCGTAAGCTTCCATACTTAGACTGATAGTCGTAGTCGCCATGCATGGACAATACATGCACGCTGGACATCGTCAATGCTGTCGATGAACCTCGCTTAGCTTTCCCAATCGGTCCAAGTGATCAAGTCACCCAGGCCAGGCCGGCCGTCGTGGCGCCAGGTGAGAGGTGGGCTTTGCATGTGGCCAACCGGGCAGATGCGCGTCGCGCCCCAGCGCGCGAGTTGGACGGCGAGTTCTTCGGCCCTTTGGCGCGGCGCGGCGAGCGCGACTGTCGAGACTTTTCCTTTCACGATTGCAGCGTTATGCAGCGCCTCGCCTAAGTCCCGAACCGGTTTCACAAATACGAAGCGGTTCAAGCAGGAGAGTTGGAATTGCTGATCTTGCTCGTAAACAACAGTCCACGCGGTTGAATCGGCGCTTTGCCAGAGCTGGGTCTCGGCGGATGCCGCGGCACGGACCCGATAAAAGCCGCGTGTGGCGGTAATTTGCGCGCTTTCTTCCACAGAGATTGCGCCGCGCGGTTCGGTGGTTTCGGCCTTTTGAAGCTCTTCGCTGATAAAAGCCGCAAATTGTTCCGGAGTGACGCTGCCGCCCATTTCTAAATAGATTACATGTGGTGAAAGGCACCCGAACTGGTTCCATGCCGTGACATCCATAGCGGCTTTGATGGCTAATTCACGGGCGCCGCGCCCAGTGAGCATTTCGTGGGCGATGTAAGCAAAGCTGACACGGTGGCCATAACCGAGAAACCGAACGTGCGGCGGCAAACGATTGCGAATGGCGGCGAGCGTTTCATCCGCGCCCGTGGCGGTGACGCATTCGGCGGCTTCAAAAAGCGGTTGCTCGAGATCAACGCGGCCGCCGGGCCATTCGGCAACTTCGAGACAGGCGCCGAGTTTCGGGTCACGCTGATAAATCGAGTGGGCGAACAGGCGCACGAGGCCTGATGTGCCAGTCGCGCATTTGATGAACTGCGCCGAGCGGACGAGAAGGCCGAGAAGGATGCTCATCAGAGCCGGTGCGGGGACATTCCCTGCCGTGATGTGCACGAGCAATTCAGGACCGCGGGCGATAGCGCGTGTGTTGGAACCGATCATTTGATCAAGGCGCAGTGGATGGTCCAGTTCCTGGTCGAGGAGCGTTTCGAGATTATCGGGTGTCACCTGCGAAAAGAACGCATCGAGACCGCGGGTGAGCGTGGCTGGAGGGAAACCAGTGAGTGACACAGATTGCTCGATGGCTTGTTTGCGAAACGGGAAGTCCCCAACCAGCCAATCCTCCCCAAGGCCGGAGAGGAGTTGAATCACACTGGCGGTAGTGCGATCAGCTAAAAAACGTGCGCGATTGGATTTCAGGTTACGGCATGCTTCAGCGACCATGTCGGGCGTAAGCACCGCATCGCGCGGAAGATCCGCCAGGAAATAATCAGGCAGGGCTTCGTTCATACGCCGGCATGATCAACCCCTCGCGTTTGCGGATGCGTTGCAAACACGGGAGTCCGAGCAAAGAAACAATAGCGAAGATCGCCAGCAAAGCGTACATCGGCCTATAATTGCTCACCAATTTCGCGGCCGAGCCCAGGCTTTCCACCCAGCGGCCCATAACCCAATGTGCGAAGTTGCCCAGAAACCCACCGACCGTAATGAACAATCCGAACACCCGACCGCGCACTGCATCGGGAACAGATTCCATAAGGGCAGCCTCGATGATGGGATAATTCGCCATAAAAAAGAAGCCGTAGATCATGAGCGCAGGCGCAAGAAACCGCCGCGGCAAATGCGGAAAGGCATAGACAACGATCGCCGCCACGGTCACCACAAAGGCGGCCCAGCGTTTGCGTCCCGAATCGCTGAGCCGGCCGAAAAGTGGATTGCTGAAAAGCGAGGCGATGAAAATACCGCTTAAAGTGAAGCCGGTGGCGCCCAGCTCCAACCCGTGAGCCTTTTGGAGGAAGAGCGAACCGAGGGTACCCATGCTGTTGCCCACGAAATCGCGCAAGCTGAAGCAGAGGCAAGCGCAGAGAAATAGAAACCAAAGCGCGCGCGTCGGGAAAACTTTTTCCGGGACGCGTTCGGTGACGTTTGCTCTAGTGACTTCCTCGATGGCAAGCCGGCCAAACAGAACCGCGGCGACAATTCCCGCAATGCCCAGTTCCATCACCGGCGCCCGCCAGCCGGCACTTGCGGCGCGCCAACCCGAGTAAACGGGGCCGAGAAAAAACCCCACGCTTGCCCCCATGCCGATCAGGCCAAGTGCGCGCCCCGGACTTGCCGGAAAAGTGCGAACGACCATGGCGGTGGCTGCCGGGTGAAAAAAACTGCCCCCAAAGCCCGCGAGGACGATAGCAGCGAGGGCGCATGAATAATTCGGGGCCAGGGCCAGACCTACGAAACCAGCACTATTTAAATACAGCCCCCACTCCAGCAGCTTTTTGCGGCTCATGCGATCCGCAAGATGCCCCATGAAGTAACTCGGAAGAAAGTAAGCAGCCATCATACTTGTGACGAGGAACGTCGCCTGTCCCACGCTTGCGAGCTTGAAGTCTCGTTGAATTTGGAAATAGAGCGGCAAGAGAGCCACGTGGTAAACATGTGTGAAACCGTGGAGAATCCCGCACAGCCAGAGCGTGCGCGTGGGGCGCGATGGATCGCTCATCACTTCCCCTTCTTGAACAGCGCCGCATGAACGCGCGCCACGTCGCCCATCTGGTGGTTCATGTAGAATTCAGTGGCGGCTTTGTCGATGTGCTCGCCTGCTTTTGCGCGATCGCCGTACGCCTCGTGATACAGCCCAACAT
>DATENK010000200.1:0-4086 GCA_035275085.1 Verrucomicrobiia bacterium
CCGTGCTTGAGCTCGGGGGGGAACTTGAACTGGATTCGCAAGCCGGCCGCGGCACAACGTTTCGCTTGCGGCTGCCGCTTACCCTTGCGGTTGCGGACGCCATCATTATTTCCGCGGGGGGACAAAGGTTCGCAATGCCACAAGGTGCGATCCAGGAAATCACCACTGCGGAAGAGAGCGCCATTAACCGCTTCGAACAAAACGAAATCGTGAAGTACCGGAACGGGGTCTTGCCGCTGATTCGTCTTACGGAGGTTTTTGGTTTAAATGGCGAACGCCGCAATCATTTTCCGGTGCTGGTGATCGGCACCGGCCTGAATGCCGTCGGCATCCTCGCTGATCGTGTCCTGGGCCACCGGGAGGTCGTCGTGCGACCGGTCAATGACCCGTTGCTCAAGGTGCCCGGCATCTCGGGGGCTACCGAATTGGGCGACGGGCAGGCGGTGCTGATTCTTGATTCCTTGTCGTTGACTCAAACCGCGCGTACTCGGCGCCCCGGCAAACAACGCGAACCCATGAAAACGCTATGACCCAGCCAAACGCTCAGGCCGACTCCTATATATTATTCGAACTGGCGGGGACAACCTACGCCCTCAAGAGCCAGGAGGTGAAGCATATGGAACTTATCGAGCAACTCACGCCGGTGCCCAATGCCGCTGCGTTCGTCGAGGGTGTGGTTTTCTCCCGCGGCCAGGTCATCCCGGCCATCAACCTGCGGGTGCGCTTTGGGTTCCCGCGTCAGGCGCACACGGCCCGCTCGCGGCTCATCGTCGTTGATGCCGGCCAGCGCAGTGTTGGCCTGATCGTTGATTCGGCGCGCGAATTTCGAAATTTGCCTGCCGAGTCGATTCAGCCGCCAAACGAGTCCATCGCCGGCCTGAGTGGAAAATATCTCCGAGGCATTGCCATTGTCGGCGAACGCCTTATTTTATTGTTGGACATCAAGGAGGTCCTCACGTCCGTGACTAACGAAGAAGAAAAACTGCCAGTCCTGTCTGCCCAACCCGCATAAAATCGAACCCCCAACACTCACATTTATGGCTAATACCAAACAAAACGGCTTCCGGACCCAACATCGGGATTACGCGCAAATGCGCCACACGGCGACCGATGTGGCCGATTCAGCCGAACATATCGCCAGCATTGCCGCTAACGTTACCGATGGCGTCGAGAACCAGAACCGGTCCCTCGATAGCGCCGTCAGCAGCGCAAATGAACTTGCTGCCTCCCTTAAAGAAACGGCCAACCAGGCCGAGTCTATTACCGCCTCGTCCGACCAGTTGGCGGCGTCGACCAGTGAATTAGCCGCGTCCGTCAATCAGGTGACGGGGAACATGACCGAGTCCGCATCGGCGATTTCGCAGACCGCCAATTCCGTCAAGCAAATGGCCGCCTCCGTCCAAAGCGTTACCGGCTCCGCCCAGGAGATGGCCACTTCCGCCCAGGAAGTCACCACGACCATGAATGAAGTGGCGGCGTCTATTAAAGGGGTGAGCCGCGAGACCGAAGAACTGGCGACTTCTGTCAACCAGACCGCCACCGCGATCGAACAGATTGCGCGCTCGATTAAAGGCGTTTCTGCAAATTCCGACGACCTCAATGCCGCGGCGGAGCAAAGTTCATCCGCTATGAATGAAATGGCCGCTTCGATCGAAGAAGTCGCCGCCATGTCTGAAAGTCTGGCTTCCAGCGTCGAGGAAACCTCTACGTCCGTGGAGCAAATGGCCCGCTCCGTTCAGGCGGTCGCGCAGAACGCGGAAAAAATCACCGATGCCGCCAATATTGCGGGCACGAGTGCAACGCAAATGGAACGGTCCATTCGTTCCGTCGTCGAATTGGCCAGGCGCAGCGATGAAGTCACCCAGCGTGTCAGCCGAGACGCGGAGCAGGGGGGCGCTACTGTGGAGCGCTCGATCCAGGGGATAGGAAAGGTTGTCACCTCCATGTCGCAGTCGGTTCAAGTGATGCGCGAAATGGACAAGCGTGCGAGCGACATCTCAAGCATTGTGGATACGATTAATCTGATCGCCGAACGCACAAATCTTCTTTCACTAAACGCGTCTATCGAAGCGGCCCGCGCTGGTGAAGCCGGCCGCGGCTTCGCAGTGGTTGCCGAGGAAATCCGCAACCTTGCTGACCGTTCGGCCAAGGCTACCGCGGACATCGCGCAGATTGTCAAGGGCCTGCAGGACGTCGCGCGCGAAGCCGTTACCGCCGTTAACGACGGTCAGCGCAATGCGGAGGAAAGCAATCGTCAGTCCCAGGACAGTCTCAATGGGCTGAGGAAAATTCTCTCGGGCGTTTCCGAATCTGCAAGCTTCATGAGCCAGATCGCTCGCGCAACCGAAGAGCAGCTTGAAGCCGGGCGTCATGTGGTGGAGGCAATCAATACTACGAATACCCAGGCGCGACAGGTCGCTACCGCCACGGCCGAGCAGGCCAAAGGTGCGGCGAACATCGTCCTCGCTGCCACCCAGATGCGAAAGACCGCAAAGGAAGTCGCTCAGGCCATGGGCGAGCACGGTCGCGCGGCTCGGGATGTCATTAAGGCGGCTCAAAGCACCGCCACTCTCGCTTCCCAGGTCCGCAAGGCCACCGCCGAGCAAAGCAATAGCGCGGCCCAGATTTCACAGGCTGCCGTTAACATGCGTCGCGGCGCTGAATCCACCTCGAAAGCCCTGGGTGAACAATCCACCGCTGTCGAGCAGGTCACGAAGGAGGCCGAACGCTTGGGTAAACTAATTGTCTCGGTCGCGCGTGCCATGACCGAGCAGGCCGTCGGCGCAAGTCAAATTACCAGCGCTGCCGAGGGTATGCGCATTCAGGTGGAGCAAGCGGCCAAAGCTACGGCCGAGCAGGCCAAAGCGATGCGCGACGTAAAAACTGTTTCGGAAAATATAAATAAGCAGATCAAACTCATCAGCCGCGCCAACCGCGAACATTCCACGGTGGCGACTGCGTTTCTTACCAGCCTTTCCGAGATCCAGCAGATCACCCAGCGTAACTCCTCCGGCGTTAAGGATACCCTCGCCCGTGCCGAAAGTTTGCGCGCGAATTCAAAAACGCTTACGACCCTCTTGAATGAGAGTGGGGGGAATGGTTCCCGCACGAGTAGTCGCACCCGCCCCCCCGCGCCAAGCAGGACGCGGGGATCCTCAACTGCAAACCGTCGGGTCCGGTAAGTCCATGGTTCCTGCGCTGCCAACCCCGATCGCATCGCACCAACGCCCCTTTTTGCCCGCGCCGGAAGGCACGGCAAGGTTGCTGCGCGACATCGTTCACGATCACACGGGCATCTTTTTCGAAACGGCGCGTATCAGCGCGCTGCTCGATAAACTCGAACCCCTGGCTCGCGAACGTAATTGTCGCTCATTCCTGGATTACTACTATCTCCTCAAGCTCGAGGGAGAGGTCACGGGCGAGTGGCAGCGAGTGATGGAGGCCCTCTCGGTTCAGGAAACGTATTTTTGGCGCGAGATGGATCAGGTCCGCACACTGGTCGATGTTCTCGCGCCGCAGTGGTTCGCGAAGCGCCGTGACCCGCTTCGCATCTGGAGCGCGGCTTGCGCCACCGGAGACGAACCCTTCACCATTGCGATGGCGCTCGAAGAAGCGGGCTGGTTCGACCGCGCTCCCATCGAAATCATGGGCAGCGATGCCAGCGTTAACGCGCTGGAAAAGGCCAGACGGGGTGTTTATCGTGAACGTGCCTTTCGCGCTCTCTCTCCGCATTTGCGGGACAAATACTTTCAACCAGTCCCGCACGGCTGGTCCATTTCGCCCCGCCTGCTGGTCCGCGTTCGCTTTCAGCGCGCGAACCTCGTCGTCCCGGCGGAGATTGCTCATCTCGCCACGGCGCCCATAATCTTTTGTCGAAACGTCTTCATCTATTTCTCGCACGACGCGATCCGGCGCACGGTGGGCGTGCTGGCTGAGCACATGCCTGCCGACGGTCATCTGTTTGTGGGTGCCAGTGAGTCGTTGCTCAGGATCACCAAACAGTTTGATCTCCACGAGATTGGCGGCTCATTCGTGTATAAGCGCGTGCCGGCTGCTGCAGACCTGCCGGCGCAATCTCTTGATCCG
>DATENK010000201.1:0-4628 GCA_035275085.1 Verrucomicrobiia bacterium
ATAGTCTTCCGTCTCCATCGGGCCCACTTCAAGCGCGATAGCGGGGATTTCCGGACGCAGCGCACGAATGCAATCCGCGAGATAGGAATTGGAGACGAATTTAGGATGTTCGCCCGCAACCAGCAGGAGGCTCCGAAAACCTTGGTCCTTGAGCGCTCGGGCTTCACAAAGGACCTCGTCAGTCGAAAGGGTGACCCGCAGAATCGGATTGTCTCGCGAGAATCCGCAATACTCACAATTATTTATACATTCATTCGAAAGGTACAGCGGCGCGAAAAGGCGAATGACTTTCCCGAACCGTTGTTGGGTGATCCCCTGGGATTGGCGGCAAAGTTCCTCGAGCTGTTCGCCGGCAGCCGGAGAAAGCAGTCCGGCAAAGTCGGACAGCGACATTGGCTGACCTGCCACACTCGCGGACAGGCTGTCCGCGCTCCAATCCGCTTCACGCGCTTGTGAAAGCAGTGACTTGAGCGGCAGCGCATTGAATTCGGACACGAAGCTCATGGGGCGCGCAGAACGAATTCGCGGTGTTTGGTGAAAACCGCGCGCAGGGCCTCGGATGTTTCGTCCTGGAGCTTCTGCAGATCGCGGTAAATGGTTACGTTCTTCGCGTCCGGAATCGCGGTCTCGTTCCTGTTGAGTTCGACGAATTTGCTGGTGACTTCGTAAATGGAGAGGCGTTCACCTTTCTGAAGACGCCAGCACCAGTACGCTTGCAACGCGGCGCCGTACGCCGCGCCCTCGGTGACTTTGAGGGTCACGACTTCGGCGTTGAAAATGTCCGCCATGATCTGACGCCAGGCTTTGGACTTCGCGCCGCCGCCGGTCGCGCGGATTTGGGTGGGCTTCACGCCGAGTTCCTCGAGACGGCGCAGACCGTAATTCATGCCGAGGGTGACACCTTCCATCGCTGCCCGCGCGAAATGTTCGGCGAGCCAGGTGCGTTGGTTGACGCCAAGGAAAACGCCCGTGCCGGCTGGAACATTAGGAGTGCGTTCGCCTTCAAGGTAAGGCAGCAACATGAGGCCTTTGCAGCCGGGCGGAACGCGCGCAATGGTGTGATCGAGCTTTTCGTGGGTCCAGCCGAGATAATTGCGCATCAGCTCTGTGGCGACCGTCACATTCATCGTACACAGGAGCGGAAGCCAGCGATTCGTCGAGTCGCAGAACGCGGCGATCTCACCAAGCGGATCCACGACCGGCTTTTCGGCGCAAGCGTAAATGGTGCCGCTGGTACCGAAGCTGGCGGTGATCACGCCGGCCTTCGTGTTGCCGGTCCCGATCGCGCCCATCATATTGTCACCACCGCCTGCGCTGACAAGGATGTCGGGACTCAAGTCCATTTGCTTAGCGGTCGCCAACTGCAGGCGGCCGACGGGTTGCTCGCTGGGAATGATGTCAGGCAGCTTGGACTGCAACTCGGGATCAATCGCGTTAATGGCGGCCTCGGACCATTTGCGTTTGCGCACATCAAGCAACGCAGTTCCGCTGGCGTCGCCGTATTCCATTTTCTTTTCCCCGGTAAGCCAAAAATTTAAATAATCATGAGGCAGAAGAACCATGGCAAGCTGGGCATAATTCTTTGGTTCGTGTTTCTTGAGCCAAAGGACTTTTGGAGCAGTAAAACCTGGGAGAATGGCATTTCCGACGGCCTTGATTGCGCCTTTAAGCCCGCCCAAATCCGCGGTGATCTCATCGCATTCAGCAATCGTGGAGGTATCGCACCAAAGCTTCGCAGGACGGATCACATGCCCAGCGGAATCGAGGGGGACGAATCCATGCTGCTGGCCGCTCACGCCAATCGCTTTCACTTCCGAACCGCTGGCCTTGGCGGCGCGCAACGCCTGTCGCATAGCCGCCGCCGCCGCATCGCGCCACGTGTGCGGATGCTGTTCTTTGGCGCCTGGCGGTAAATTCGGCAGCAGCTCGTAACCCTGAGACCCAGTGGCCAGCACCTTCCCATCACGCGCGTCCACCACCACGACCTTCGTCGACTGCGTCCCACTATCAATACCCAGCAACAGGTCTCTCATGACGTGAAAATAAAGCCAAAAGACTGAAGGCTAAAGGCGAAAAAGTAGGGCTCGCCTTC
This sequence comes from Verrucomicrobiia bacterium, assembly GCA_035275085.1. GTDB lineage: Bacteria > Verrucomicrobiota > Verrucomicrobiia > Limisphaerales > DATENK01 > DATENK01. The sequence goes on from DATENK010000201.1 coordinate 2,093, forward strand.
GCCAAGCCGTTGGTGCTCTTCACCGGAGCGCTCGCCGATCAACCTGCCGAATGGCAGTAGGTCTCAATTCCGTCCGCTGGGAAGGGCTTGCGGACTGCTTATAATAATCCTTGGGTGTGGAAACAGCTTCGGGTTTCAAGGCAGGCGCGACCTGGCTCATTCGCAGGAAGGCGGCCGTGAGTGCATAAAACTCTGGCGTAAAAACAGCATTATGATCCGAGATCAAAGATTTGTCCGTGCGAATGACCCAATAACTGGAACAATTTTCTGCATCTTGGCGTTCCTTTAGGATGTACAAGGAGTTTGAGGTGGCGATGTACTTCCAATCGTCGACGACTGAATTCATAAGCAGGTTATTTCTGAGGATGTTCGCTGTGGTGGAAAACAGGGCTCGATTCGTAGCGTCCACCTTGTCGAACTCCTTTATCTGATGGCTCATCATTGCATCGTAATGAGGTCCAGTGGTCAAAAAATATGACTTTTGGCTGCCATCCTGGGCTTTCCGCGAGAACTCAAGCGAGGGATTTGCACCCGGCATTGCGACCGCAGCGGGGACAAATTGGTAATCGCGTTCAGAGTACTTGCGAAAGGACTGAAACATGGCGGGAAATGTCCTGCCCAGGGGAAAAGCTACGCGGGTGGCCCAATCGCCTTTTGAGCTAACAGAAACAATCCAGGGCCGATCATTTGTCGTGAATTGATTTCGCAGGTGGATCAAGGAATTGTTCTCGAGCGCATCGATCATCATCTTCGCAATCAGCGCCTCGGACGCAGGATTGAAGAGCAGTACAAGGTCTGCCGGTGGTTTACTGGCGACAAGAGCCGGCGTCGTGGCTTCAAAGTAGAGATCGTTGCTCCGCTGCGACGACTTGACAAACAAATCCAGATTGGTCGTGATATCGGCCATCTTGGCCCGAAGTCTTGTCAGTTCCAGTGTCAAAGGGTCGCTTTCATATTTTTGAACCTTCCCATTGGGCTTGGTTAAGATTGTTAAACATTCTTGAGACGCCCGTTCGAAGTTGCGCACCAGACGCTTGGTGAACCTGTTTGTCACCAGCCCGAATTGAGCGTGGTTGCGAATGACCTTGATACTACCCTCAAGGTTGGACTTGAGGCTCAGAATATTCGTAACAGCGAGGGCTTCGTCGTGGTTGAAAGGATTCAGGAAGTGCAGATGCATAAAGGGGATCGTGTCTGGCCTTAACGTCTCGACATCCTGACTTATGCTTTTCGCCGCATCCTTCGCCTCCGACCACAACCTCTTCGCTTTCCCCATTTGGCGTCGCGCTTCTTTGGCCGAGGGCTCCAGTTCCGCGCCTATCCACGTCGCGTCTTGCCTCAGTTGCCGTTGAGCATCGCGCGCATTTTGATGAATTTGCGAATCGTTTGTGTTTTGAGAGTTGAACCCGTAGTGGAGAGGGAAGGCACGCGACACTGCCGCAAGCAAACGTTCGCGCTTCTCACTTAGTTCCCTCTGCGTTTCGGCTAAGTCCTTTTTTGCGTTTTCCTGCTGCGCTTGCCAATCCGAGGCCAAGCTCGGATTCATGAGAATGCCTCCAAGCATTGCGTGAGTGATGGCACGCTCGACGATCAGGCCACCAAACGAATGCCCGATGATAATGACTTTGGACTGATTCGTGTCGCTGCCGTAGTTGAGCCGTGTTTGCGCCGCCAATGATAAAATTGCTTCGGTAGACGCCAGCCCCGCAACTTTAGCCGCTGTGGATTTCCGGTTGTAAAACGTCGTTTGGAGTGGAAGCCATGTGAGTAGCCTGGCGACGCGATTGCCGTATTGGTATTTGTTGCCTCGCCAGCCGATGTAGACTCCAACGATCTTGGCTTCCTTTGTTTTATCTAAATCATTGGGTTTCCACTCTAACGACGCCACGGTTTGGATAAAGTCGAAAAAGCCCGCAAAGTTGCTCGAATTGACCGACGCATCATGCTTCCATCCATGCACAAAAACCATGAGAATGACAGGGTGCCCTTCCCTCTTGAATTCGCGTATCCGTCCCAGAGTACCCGACAGTTGATTACGATCCCACATTTCACCTTGGTCATCGAATTCAATCGTCGAGAACAACATGTTGCCGCTCGTGTACGGGTTTAGCCGAGGAACATTGTTTGTTATTTCTTTGTTCCATTCACGGCTGGCCCTTTGAGATGTGGTGCAGCCTGGCAATGAACCCAGTAGCACAACGGCCAGGAGCATGCACGCGAGTGTCGAGGGAGTGTTGGTTTTCATGAAGGCGCCTTTCGTTTAGTAACTCATTGGTCTAGACGGAACCGCGCGTGAATTCTGTAGCGCCAGCACAAGCCGCAAACAAGGACACTGGGTTCTGTCAGGCTGACGTTCTCAGGCGGTAGAACGCTGTCAACTTAAAAACTTCCTCTAAATGGGAAGAGCTGGGTACATCGTGACCCCCTCCAAAAGCTAACAGTATTGAGTGCGGCACGAATGAAAGAGCTGCGCCGAGTGTTGAGTGAGGTCTGAGGATCGGCGGCATCGGGGCCAGTGGCTCGGCTTTGCGAGCCC
>DATENK010000202.1:0-8330 GCA_035275085.1 Verrucomicrobiia bacterium
GCGGTTCTGCTCGAACCGTCCCACCGAGCAAGTTATCGGCCTATTTTTGTCTCCTTTAAGTATTTCCCCGGGGGGTGCTCGGGGCCGGTACTAAACCCCGGGCCGAAAATGCCGATTTAGATGGAAAGCCTGTTTGCATTATGGCCGCCCTTAAAACCGAGCCTCTATTTACTGAAATCGACGGCACAGAGCCGGCCCTGGTGGTCGCGCCGAGCGAATTAGCCGAAGTCGTGGCTGACATCAAAAGCACCGAATTTGGTCCGTATCTGGAACGCTGGGTCGCCGAATATGAGAAGGTCGGCCAGCGCGGGCGCTTCCTTTGGCAGTGGTGCATCAAAGGCCTTAACCTCACCACTCTTCCTTCGGTCCCGGCGAAGTTACGTGAGCACCTGATCGAAACGAAGATGCTCAGCATCCTGTACGGCACCTTGATCGACGATATCGCCGATCGGGAGCAGGACCGCGAGATGCTCGAAATGGCCATCCGCATGGGGACGGACGAATGGCTCATGGACCGCCTCTCCATGTGGAATGGGCGGCGCCGCGATTACCTTGAAATGATCGCCCGCTTCTGGGAGGAACTCTGGTCGCGGTGCCGGTCCTATCCACGGTTTCAAGAATTCGAATCCATTCTTCGCTTTGACAATCACCAGTCGCTCAACGCCATGCGTTATGCGCTGATGGTCAATCAAACCCCGAGCGTCCTTAACAATATCGAACACGATCTCTACCAGCCGCACAACATGCAGATCATGTTCATGGCCTCAGTGGACCTTTGCGCTTCGGTCAGCTTTGACGCGAATGAATTTGGCGTCGCGCGGGAAATTTTCTGGCACGCTCAGCGCATGGGTCGCATCGGCAACATGCTAACCACCTGGGAGCGCGAAGTGCTCGATCGCGATTTCACCAGCGGCGTGTTTGCCCATTCGCTCGCGCGAGGCATCCTCGCGCCTGGCGACCTGCGGTCGTTGCCCGCCTATGAAATCATGTCGACGCTGGAAAGCGCCGAGTGCCACGCCCATTTTATTCGCGACTGGCGCATTAACCGGGACGAGATGGCCCGCAAAATCCCGCTGGTCCACTCGTGCGATCTGACGCCCTATTTAAAAGGTTTTGAGCGGCTCATCATTCTCCACTTGGGCAGTCGGGGATTGATGTAACGCAAATCGTCCGCAGGCTGCCTGAAAAGACTTATGAATTCGGGTCAGCAGAGCGAAATACTCAAAGCAGAAGCGCGCCGGGCTTCGCTCTCCTTTTCCAGCCGTTCGGCTGAAGTTCTCCTGGCCTTCCTGATCCTCGTTAGTCTTTACATTGTTGCCGCCTACGACTATGTGATTTCCGTGGTGCTCAAATTGTTCCGACCCCGTAACGCCCGCCCAAGCTATCCAGCCAATTTCGACACCACGCACCTGTCAAGATCTGTCGCCCGCAGGGTTCAGACGCGTAACTGACAAGAACCGACTCTACGGTGCTTACCCCATACGCTCGAGGGAAACGCCCTAGTAATCTAATAATAAGGGCATGATTCGGCCGTTCGTTGTTCCTAAGTCCGAGCGTAGCGCGGCGTTGCGATACGGAATTGCTGCCGTGGCCGTTCTTGCAGCTACGCTCGTCCGCTTTCCGCTGCAGCCGATTCTCGCGCATAGCGTGCCTTTTCTGCTTTATTTTCCGGCGGTCCTGATCGCGGCGTGGTACGGCGGTTTTGGACCCGGCCTTCTGGTGACCGTGGCTGGTAGCCTCGCGAGCAGTTTCTTTTGGATGGCCCCGTATTTTGCTTTTGCGCCGCTAACCACTGGCAACAGCGTGCAACTTGGGCTGTTCGTGCTTGTTGCGGCGGTCATGAGTTGGTTGGTCGATCTCCTCCACCGCACAGTCATATCACTCAAATCGGCCGAGCGCGACATCCGTCGGCATGCGGAACGATTCCGAGTCACGCTTTCAAGCATTGTCGATGGGGTCGTCGCGACCGACCGCGACGCATGCGTTCAATTCATGAATCCCACGGCGGAAACTCTGACCGGGTGGAAGCTTTCGGAGGCGCAAGGAAAATCACTCACGGAAGTCTTCAACATCGTTCTTCAGGGAACCCGGGAAAAAATTGTTAACCGGGTCCAAACCGTGTTGAAAAGCAATCGTATCGTCGAATTAAGCAATCACGCGCTGCTCATCTCCCGCGATGGCACTGAACGTTTAATCGAAGACTCGGCTGCACCTATCCGTGAGGACGGCCAGGTGCTCGGGGTGGTATTGGTATTTCACGACGTGACGGAACGCGACCAGAATCGCCGCCGCATGACTGAAATCCTCAGCAGCATGAACGATGGCTTTTACATCGTCGACCGGGATTGGCGGTATCTATTTGTTAATGAGAGCGGGGCACGCCTTGCGCAAAAGTCGCGCACGGAACTGCTCGGCAAGACTGTCTGGGACTTGTTTCCGGATGAAATCGGACAGACCGCTTACAAGGAATTCAATCGCGTGATGAACGAACGGGTCACGGCCCATTTCGAATATTATTATCCGCGCCACGGGCGGTGGTACGAATTCAAAGCTTACCCGGCCCACGAAGGGCTGGCCTTGTACACGGCGGACATCACCGATAAGAAGAACGTTGAACAAGCGGTGCACTCGAAGTTAGAGCAGCGCGTAGCCGAAAAGACCGCGGAACTCGAAAGCAAAAATCAAAGTCTGGAGGCTCTTACTTACAGCCTTGCCCATGATCTGCGCGCGCCGATGCGCGCCATTAACAGTTTCGGGTCGATCCTGCTGGAAGACCATGGCAAATCGATCGAAACCGAGGGCCAGCAACTTGTTCACCGCATGATCAATTCCGCGCGCCATGCCGAAAAACTCATGGCCGATCTGCTCGATTACGGCAAGCTCGCCCATGTTCCGCTTCCGATTTCCGAGATCGATACCGAAGCGGCGTTGGACAGTGTGCTTCGCCGCGCGGCCCAGGACATTGTGGACACCGGCGCGAAGGTGAATCTCACGCGACCGTTGCCGAAAGTGCGCGCGAACGAAACTGTCCTCAGCCAGGCGTTCGGCAATCTGATCGGTAACGCGCTAAAATACACCCGAGATGGGGAGCCCCCAGTGGTACGCATCTTCGCCCAGGACAAAGGCGGGCGAGCCCGGTTGGTCATCGAGGACAACGGCCCCGGCATTGATCCAGAACACATTCCCAAGCTGTTCAAGCCGTTCACGCGTCTGGATACCAGCAAACCGGGTAGCGGCCTTGGCTTGTCTATCGTGGCCAAAGGGATCGAGCGCATGGGCGGAACAGTGGGCGTCGATTCGAAGCGGGATTGCGGCTCTCGGTTTTGGATTGAACTGCCAAAGGCGTGAATTGCATTTCTTGACAAACGTACTTACCTGCTGTCCCTTTCGAACGTTGAAAATGACTAAGAGTCTGACAGTTCAATTCCCGGGCGACGGGCGCGCGATTATGGGACAAACGATGTCCTGCTGGCGCTGTCACTCCGCCGCGGGCAACGTGGAGGGAACTGGCTAAAGTTTAGTCACAGATTTCCGATGAACCCACGATTGCCCGGCAGTCGTGGGTTTTTTGTTAACGGATTTAGACATGAATGAAGGACAGAAGATGAACAGGAACAAGACAAACAACATAAGAATGCGATTTGGCCCGCAAGTTGCATTTCCGCTTCGGCTGAAACCAAGTGGCCCCGAGCGGGGTTCTCAGAATGTTATGGGTGCGCGAGACGCAAAAGTGATCAAGCTGACCGCCCCGGCGCGCGGCGACGCGGAGACCGAGCTGGACAGCTTAAAAGACAAGCTCCTGCGGCCGCTGATCGAAAAGATCAGCGACGGCCAGGCGGAGGCGGCAGTGCGCCACGCCGGGACCGAAGCCGCCGCGCTCGCCTGGACCACGCCTTTCCCGCTGCTTTTTCTTCCCGCGTTATTGGATGAAAAAGTGGACAGGGCCGAACAGCATTTGGCCACGCAAAAGAAGATTCTGGAACGCGGCACGTGTAAAGCAATGGCCGCTTAAAGACTAAACGCGCCCAAAAGCCCGCCAATAAATTTGGGCTAACGATTGGCACCCAGGCATAGGGGAAGTCTGAGGTGCCTTTTCCGGAAGGATCATGTGCGTCCGTGCTGGCACCAAGCTCGGGTTTCTGAGGATTAAAACAGTTGACTGAATATAGGTAGGACTAACTTTTATAGTTGACCCGAACTTAATCCCGTCGTAATGTCTGCCCATGAACGGCAAAACGTGGATCGCGATCGGCGGTGTCCTGGGGTTGCTCGGCTGCTCTAAACAATCGGACACAGAGCAACCAAAACGCTCCAACGGCAAAATTCAGGTGGTCACCACCACCACCATGGTGAGCGATCTCGTGAAGCAGGTGGGCGGCGACAAGGTGGAGGTGCAGGGTCTGATGGGGCCAGGTGTTGATCCGCATTTGTACAAAGCGCTCGCCTCCGACATCACCAAGCTGCAGGGGGCAGACGTGATTTTTTATAGCGGGCTGTTGCTGGAGGGCAAAATGCAGGATGTGTTTGCGAAAATGGCCCGCACGAAAAAGCACGTTTATCCCGTGACAGAAGCGATTCCGCAGGACCGGTTGCTTGAGCCACCGGAGTTTCACGGCCATTACGATCCGCACGTCTGGTTCGATGTTCCGTTGTGGGCGAAGTGCGTGGACATCGTGGTGCGCGGATTATCGGAATACGCGCCGCAGCATAAGGACTACTTTGAAAAACAAGGAAAGGCTGCGCAGGCGAGGATGCAGACCTTGCACCAGTGGGCGGTGAAGCGCGCAGGCGAATTGCCGATGGAGAAGCGGATACTGATCACGAGCCATGACGCATTCAATTACTTCGGACGCGCCTACGGTTTTAAGGTGGTCGGCCTGCAAGGGATTTCGACGGTTGAGGAAGCGAATACGGCGTCAATGGTAAAAATGGTGGAGTTCATCAAAAAGAATAATGTGAAGTCGATATTCGTCGAGACGAGCGTGCCGCAACATGCCATTCGCCGGATCAGCCAGGATGCAGGCGTCGGGATTGGCGGGGAATTGTTTTCGGATGCCATGGGTACGCCAGGGAAGATCGAAAAAGATTATGATCTGGGGACTTATGAAGGCATGATCAAGCACAACTTGAACACGATTGTGGACGCGCTGAAATGAGTGAAATGAAGGTTAATTTGGACTACGGTGGCAGGGCGAAAGGGGTATCGCCGCTTCGCTCCGCTACTGCAGTCCATATCGCGATGCTTTTGTTCGCCGGCGACGCATCAGCTGCGGACAAAAGCCCGTACAATCTCTTTAACCCAACGCCGCGGGAATTGATGCGAGAGATGAGCACGGATCGGCCGGATAAGACGGAGAGCGCGTACACCCTCGATGCGGGGCATTACCAGATTGAGATGGACGTGTTCAGCTACGCCGTTGACCGATACAATGGCATTCCCGGCGATCACCGCTCCGAGGCGCTGGCGATTGCGCCGATCAACCTCAAGGCGGGCCTGCTGAACAACGTGGACCTGCAATTCATACTACAGCCTTATATTTCCCTGCGCGAACACAACGTTGCTGCGCGCGTCGTTGATGAGCATCGCGGATTCGGGGACGTGATCACGCGCCTGAAAGTGAACGTGTGGGGGAACGATGGCGGGCCGACCGCGCTTGCGTTGATGCCCTATGTGAAACTCCCGACGAACACGGATCGCGTAGGAAATAATTCGGCGGAAGGCGGTCTGATTGTGCCTTTTGCAGTGGCGTTACCGCAAGAACTCACGCTTGGCGTGATGACCCAGGTGGATATTGCGCGTGACGAGTCGGGAGGCGGGCATCACCCTGAGTTTGTGAACACCATCACCGTCGGTCGTGAGATCGTGGGCGACCTTTCCGGCTTCCTGGAATTTTTTAGTTCTGTGAGCACTGAGTCCGGCTCGGAATGGATCGGCACATTCGATGCCGGATTGACGTATATGCTGACGGACGACGTTCAGTTGGATGCTGGCGTATTCATCGGCCTAACGCGCGCGGCCGACGACATCAACCCGTTCCTGGGCATGTCATGGAGGTTTTAATGGCAGAAAAGATCGTATCTGTTGAACCCAGTTTAAATTCGGCGCCTCCGTTGGAGATTCACGATCTAACCGTCGCGTATCACAAAAAGCCGGTGCTGTGGGGCATTGATCTGGTCGTGCCGCCCGGAAAATTAGTCGGCATCGTTGGACCAAATGGCGCAGGAAAAAGCACACTGATTAAAGCAGCCATGGGCTTGCTGCCGTTGAACAGTGGCTGGGTGAAAATTTTCGGGCAGCCCGTCCGGCGGGCGCTGAACCGGGTGGGTTACATGCCGCAGCGGGAATCGGTGGATTGGGATTTCCCCGTCAGCGTGATGGACGTGGTGCTGATGGGGCGCTATGGCCACATCGGGTTAATCAAGCGGCCGACGAAGAACGACCGTGAGATCGCGCGCGAATGCCTCGATAAGGTGAAGCTGCTCCCGTTTGCGAACCGGCAGATATCAAATCTGAGCGGTGGCCAGCAGCAGCGGGTGTTTCTGGCCCGCGCGCTGGCGCAGCAAAGTGATTTATATTTCATGGACGAACCCTTTGCCGGAGTGGACGCGGCAACGGAGAGCGCGATCGTCGCGTTGCTTCAAGAACTCAAGAACAACGGCAAAACGCTGATGGTGGTGCACCATGATCTGCCGACAGCGCGCGAGTATTTCGACATGCTGCTACTGCTGAACATGAGGGTTGTAGCGTTCGGGCCGACCGAGCAGGTGTTCACGCCCGATCTTTTGCAAAAGACCTATGGCGGCAAGCTGACGATTCTTTCGGAGGTCGCGGAACAGGTGCGTCAGAAAGGAACCTCGTGAAATTTACGATTCGCGGTTCGCGATTTGCGCGCCGGGTGCTTGTTCTGGCGTTTATTTTGGTTGGAGGCAATTTTAATGCATCGGCGGCGCGAATTGGCGATATATCGCAAACGGATATTCTGGGGCAGGCGGTGAGATTTTTCACGTTCCAGGACCCGTCGGTGCGATATGCGTTGGTGGGGTCGATGCTGCTGGGAATCAGTTGCGGTTTGCTGGGAAGTTTCATCGTCGTCCGCAAGATGGCCTTGGTAGGCGATGCGCTCTCACATGCGGTACTGCCGGGCGTAGCGCTCGGGTTTTTGTGGAACATGACCAAGGACCCAGTTGCGATTCTGGTTGGCGCGACGCTTGCGGGTTTGGTCGGGGCGGCGACCGTGACATTGATCAAGCAAACGACGCGATTAAAAGAGGACGCGGCGCTTGGACTCGTGCTGGCGAGCTTCTTCGCTGTCGGCATTTGCCTGGTGACGATGATTCAACGGCTTCCTACGGGGAACAAGAGCGGCATCGATAAGTTCCTGTTCGGGCAGGCGGCGGCGCTGGGGGCGGATGATGTGCGGCTGATGGCGCTTGTCACCGCTGGTGCGATTGCTGCCATTACCATTTTTTATAAGGAATTCCTGGTGACGAGTTTTGACGCCGGTTTTGCGCGGGTGGCCGGTTTTCCAGCGCAAGTCATCCATTACGCCCTGATGTTATTGCTGGCGTTTGCCGTGGTGATCGCGCTTCAGGCGGTCGGTGTCGTGTTGGTCTCCGCCATGCTGATTACGCCGGCAGCCGCGGCCTACCTATTGACGGACCGTATGAGCCGCATGCTATGGTTGTCGGCAATATTCGGCATGGTGGCCGGCGCAACAGGATCGTTCTTCAGTTTTCTGGGACCGAAACTGCCGACTGGGCCATTCATGGTCCTCGGCGCCACGTTGGTATTCGCGCTGGCATTTCTTTTTGGGCCGCGTCACGGCGTAATCGTCCGCTGGTGGCGGCAACGCTCGCGTGCCCGCCGGGTGCAGCGCGAGAACACGCTGAAATCGATTTACCATGTGCTTGAGGGACGTGAATTCAAGGGCGAAGGCGTGTCCCTCCGCGAGCTGGCAGAACGGCGGCGCGAAACCATCGAAGATGTGAAATCCCAGGCGGACAACTTGCGCAGCAACGGATTGGTTTCCCTGCATGATGAAGGAGAGATGATGTTTCTTACGCCCGCGGGCTGGCAACTGGCGTGCGCCATCGTGCGCAACCACCGCTTGTGGGAACTCTATCTGACTAACGCGGCGCAGATCGCAGCCGATCACGTCCATGAGGACGCGGAAAAAATCGAGCATGTGCTCGGCGAGGAAACCGTGCGACAGCTCGAGAAGCGGCTTGCCGGCATAACGACAGACCCGCACGGCAAACCCATTCCGACGCTGGCTGATGTACGTCAGGGTGCTGGTTTCGCTGATCGGCCAGTCGAATCATCAGGATAC
>DATENK010000203.1:0-8414 GCA_035275085.1 Verrucomicrobiia bacterium
CTGGGCCGTTTGCCCGTGCCCAGGCGTTATCGCGACAACCAGCGCTGCCACGACTGCGCTTACGCGGAAAAATATTTTATGAGCTCTTTCCATTTGCCTTGCGCGCTCAAAACCAGCCGCACCAACTCGCGGACGGCGCCATTGCCGCCGCTCGCGCTCGTCACATAATCAGCCATTTGTTTCGCTTCGTCGATGGCGTTCGCAACCGCGGCACTCACGCCGGCCCGCTTCAAGGCGCCGAGATCGACGACGTCGTCCCCAACGTAGCAGACATCGGCCCAGGCGAAACCTTCCTTTGCCAGCAAGGTCTCGATTGCCTGCACTTTGCTATCCTTGCTTTGAATGAGGTAAGTGATCCCTAATTCGTCAGCGCGTTGCTGCGTGACCGGCGATGGCCGATTGGAGACCCAGGCGACCTTAATTCCGGAGCGCATGAGGAGCAACAAGCCGAGGCCATCCTGGATGTTAAAATATTTGTACTCTTTGCCGTCGCCCATCAGCACGGTGCCGTTGGTGAGGACGCCGTCGACGTCGCAGATGAACAGCCGGACTTTTTTGAGCTTTGCGATGAGGGAGCGGGCAGGCACGATTTACTTTGGAGTGCGGTGGGGTACCTTCATCGCTCAATTTGGTGATGGGCAGCAGCATAGAGCTTCGCAAAACCGCGGACGAGCGCGGGCATTTCTGCGAGAGGGATCATGTTCGGACCGTCGCTAAGGGCTTTGTCCGGTTCCGGATGAGTTTCGATGAAGAGGCCGTTGGCGCCCGCGGCGATGGCGCAGCGGGCAAGGACTGGCGCAAATTCACGCTGTCCACTGGATTTATCCCCGCCGCCACCGGGTAATTGCACGGAGTGCGTGGCATCGAACACGACCGGAAAACCAAAGCTGCGCATGATGGGGATAGAGCGCATATCGGCCACGAGGTTGTTGTAGCCAAAGGTCGTGCCTCGTTCGGTGAGCAGCAGTTTGCGGGCGCCGGCTTCTTTTGCTTTGGAAACGACCTGGCCCATTTCGTTTGGCGACAGGAATTGCCCCTTTTTGATATTCACAATTTTGCCAGTGCGAACAGCCGCGTGGATCAGGTCGGTCTGGCGGCAAAGAAATGCGGGGATTTGGAGAATGTCAGCAGCTGCGGCGGCAGCTTCCGCTTGCTGTTCTGTATGCACATCAGTGAGGACCGGCACGCCGATTTCTTTGCCGACCTTCTGTAAGACGTGCAAGCCGCGGTCGAGCCCGGGCCCACGAAAGCTCGTGGCGGAGGTGCGATTGGCCTTGTCGTAACTGGCCTTGAAAACATAGAACACGCCGGCTTTCTCGCATACCTCGCGCAATTGCTCGGCAACCTGGAGGCAGAGCTTTTCGCTTTCAACGACGCAAGGGCCGGCGATCAGAAAGAGACGGTCGGCGGCGGTAAGGTCTTTCCAGATAGCAGCGGCTTTCATGCGCTCAGAGATCAACGCCGAGTTCACGGACCAGGAAGGCCCATTTGTCCGCGGTTTCTTCGATCATTTTGCTAGTGGGTTTGCCAGCGCCATGGCCTGCGCGCGTTTCGACCCGGATCAAGACAGGATGCGGGCCCGCATGCGCAGCCTGGAGGGCGGCCGCGTATTTGAAACTATGAGCGGGCACGACGCGATCATCATGATCGGCCGTGGTCACCAAAGTGGCGGGATACGCTGTCCCCGATTTGATGTTGTGGTATGGAGAATACGCGTACAACGCCTTGAACTCGCGAGGGTCGTCGGGCGAGCCGTAATCAGAGGTCCACATCCAGCCGCGACTGAATTTGGTGAAGCGCAACATATCCATTACGCCGACGGCCGGCAACGCAGCGCGGAACAAATCCGGCCGCTGGTTTATGCAGGCGCCCACCAGCAATCCGCCGTTGCTGCCACCGGAGATCCCAAGCTTGTCGCGCGAAGTGTATTTGTTACCGATCAGCCATTCGGCCGCAGCGATGAAGTCATCGAACACATTCTGCTTGTTCAGCTTCATGCCGGCCTCATGCCATTCCTTTCCATATTCGCCCCCTCCGCGCAGATTCGGCTCCGCAAACACGCCGCCCATCTCGAGCCAGACCAACGTGCCTACCGAAAAACCGGGCGTGAGGCTGATATCAAATCCGCCATATCCGTAGAGCAGCGTGGGATTGCGACCGTTCAGCCGTGTGCTCTTTTTGTGCGTAATGAACATTGGGACGCGTGTCCCGTCCTTGCTGCGGTAGAATACCTGTTTGGTTTCGTAATCGGCGGGATTGAACTTCACTTTTGGTTCGCGAAAGACTTCGCTTTTGCCGGATCGCGAATCATACCGAAAAATTGTGGTAGGCGTAGTGAAACTGGTGAAGGCGTAAAAAGTTTCAAAGTCTGTGCGTTTACCACTAAAACCCCCGGCGCTGCCAATACCCGGCAGCGATATTTGGCGGAGGGGCTTTCCTTCAAGAGACAGAATTTGGATTTCCGAATGGGCATCCTTGAGGTATTCCGCAACGAACTGATCGTTAATGAGATTGACGACCTCAAGACGATTGGCCGACTGCGGTATGATTTCTTCCCAACTCGCGCGCTGCGGTTTTTTGGTATCGATCGCGATGACGCGTCCGCGCGGCGCATCCAGGTCCGTACGAAAATAGAATTTGGACCCGACGTTATCGATGAATGTATAATCCGCATCGAAGTCGTTGAGGAGCTCAACCACCTTTGAGTCCGGGGTCTGCAAGTCTTTGTAGAACACACGGTTGCGGGTATCGGTGCCCTTGTGAACCCCTATAATCAGATAACTGCCGTCGTCTGTGACGTGGGCGTAAAAGGTCCACTCCTTTTCGTCCGGCCGATGGTAGACCAGAACGTCCTCCGACTGGGGTGTGCCCAACTCGTGATAATACAGTTTATGGAAGTAATTGACGCCCTTCAGCGTGTTCGTCGAGTCGGGCTGATCATAGCGGCTGTAGAAAAATCCTTTGCCATCTTTAGTCCAGGATGCATTCGAGGTTTTTACCCACTGAATCAGGTCTGATCGGTCCTGGCCCGTCGCGATTTCGCGGACATGCCACTCCTGCCAATCGGTGCCGCCGGACGACGTGCCATAGGCCATCAGGTTGCCGTCATCGGAAATGGCGATGCCAGCGAGCGAAACAGTGCCGTCGGCCGATAATTTGTTGGGATCCAAAAGCAGGCGCGCCGGGCTGTCGAGCGCATCCATGGTGTAAAGCACGCTTTGGTTCTGCAGGCCGTCGTTCTTCGTGTAAAAATAACGGCCGGCTTCTTTGAAAGGCACGCCATAGCGTTCATAATTCCACAGCTCCGTGAGGCGGGCTTTGATGCGATCGCGCTGCGGAATACTTTCAAGATAGGCGAACGTGACTTTGTTTTGAGCTTCGATCCAGGCTTTGGTTTCCGGGGCGTAATCGTCTTCCAGCCAGCGGTAGGGATCGGTAACTTTTGTGCCGTGATAATCGTCCACCTGCGCTATTTTGCGCGTTTCCGGATATTTGAGGGGCGTTGAAGAAGCCATCTTTTTCTGCATTACACATCCGGCGACCAGCGCAACGCCAGCGCCCAGGAGCATCCATGTTCGTGTACTCACGTGCGGGAGATTAGAAGAAGGGGCAAGCAAGCACCAAACGAAAATTCATAAAGAGATTACGTGTATGAATACGGACTGCGGTGGCAGAGTGAAGCGCAGTCCCTATGCCCAGTCCATTTCTTTACGTCACGCCGCCGCTCCTGTAGAGTCCCGGCCATGTCCTGGAACGTATTGGTTACCGCGCGGACGCTGGACGAAGTGGGCGCCGGCGCGTTGAAGCTGCTGAAAGGGGCTGGATGCGAGATGATTATTCCGCCCAAATACGGTCCGCATCGGCAGGAAACGCTGGTGCCCTTGCTTGAAGGCGCGGATGTGGTGTTCGCCAGCACAGACCAGTTCAACCGCGAGGTCCTGAGTTGCAAGGCGGCATCGAAGTTGAAACTGATTTCGCGATGGGGGGTAGGCTATGACTCGATCGATATCGCCGCGGCGACGGAGCAGGGGATCGTGGTCGCCTACGTGCCGGGAATGCTGAATGAGGCGGTGGCGGACTTTGCGTTTGGGTTGTTGCTGGCGCTGGCGCGGCGAATTCATATTGGCCACCTGGACATGACGCAAGGCCAATGGCGCGGGGTGTGGGGTCACGATGTGAACGGAAAGACCATCGGAATCATCGGTTGCGGGCGAATCGGTAGCGCGATGGCGCGGCGCGCGACGGGGTTCGGGATGCGCTTGCTGGGTTACGACATTTGTAAGAACGCCGAAGCGGAAAGGCTGGGGATGGAATTTGTGCCACTGGATACACTGCTCGCCGAGGCCGATTTTGTAACGCTGCATGCCGCTTCCACGCCGCAAAACCGTGGCCTCATCGGCGAGGCGCAATTGCGCAAAATGAAGCCCACCGCGTACCTGATCAACACGGCGCGAGGCGCGTTGCTCGATGAAGCGGCGGTGGCCAAAGCGCTGCAAGAACGTTGGATTGCAGGCGCAGCGCTGGATGCGTTCACGACGGAGCCGCTGCCGGCGGATCATCCGTTGCGGAAGGCACCGAATATTCTGCTGACGCCGCACCTGGCATCGTTCGCGCGAGAAACCGGCGAACGCGTGAGCATGTGCGCCGCGCAAGCGATTGTCGATTTGCTGCAGGGCCGCAAACCGCAATTCGTTGTTAATCCTGATGTGTTCAAATCGCCCGCCCTCAGAGCTACCCTGAAATGAAAAAAAATCATGTCCGCGCTAAATTAAAAGAGGGCCAACCGAGCATTGGCACATGGCTGACTCTGCCCGACGTCGTGGCCGCTCGACTGATGGCGCGCGTAGGGTTCGATTGGCTCACGGTAGAACTCGAGCACACGCCAGTGAATTGGGAAACGGCGGCGAACAGTTTCGCGATTATTGCGTCGAATGGCGTTGTGCCGCTGGCGCGCGTGCCGTGGAACACCGGGGAAAACATCAAGCGGGTGCTCGACAATGGCGCATTTGGGATTGTAGTGCCGATGGTCAATTCGCGCGCTGAGGCTGAAGCGGTGGTGAATTGGGCGCGGTATGCCCCAATTGGGAATCGATCCATCGGAGGGCAGCTTCATGCCGCGAATTTTGAAACTGACCCTGGGACTTATTACGCCCGGGCGAACGAGGAAATCCTCGTGGTGATCATGATGGAACATATCGATGCGATCGAAGCCGCGGACGAAATCCTCAGTGTCCCCGGGATTGATGCTGTCTTCATCGGGCCGAACGATCTATTGAACTCGATGGGGCAACCGCCTGCATTTGACAGCGAGCACAAAGCGTTCGTTGATGGTGTTCAGCATGTATTGAAAACCGCGCGCAAGCATGGCGTTGCTGCCGGAATGCACGCGCTTGATGCGGACGGCGCCCGCAAACGGATCGCGGCAGGCTTCCAATTTATCGCGGTTGCCAGCGAAGCGGGCTTCATGCTGAGTAAAGCGCAGGAGGTTGTGGGCGGGCTTGGCTTCGGCGGGAAAGGACCGGTGGCGAAATATTGAATGCAAAGTAAGAGTACCCGAGCCTCAATTGGAACGCGGACAGCCTTTCCGCAACTACTGACATTCGCGGACGGGCTGTCCGCGCTCCAATCGCTGGAATGAACATCGTTGTCCTGGACGGTCATACGCTGAACCCGGGCGACTTGAGTTGGGATGCCCTGAAAGAATTAGGACCGTGCGAAATTTACAAGCGTAGCACGGCGGAGGAGATCGCTTCACGTTCTGCGAATGCGGCGATCGTGCTTACGAACAAGGTAGTGCTGAACAAAGCGTACATGGCTGCGCTGCCGGGATTGAAATATATCGGCGTAACCGCGACGGGATATAACATTGTGGATGTCTCCGCCGCGCGCGAACGGAACGTTCTCGTCACGAATGTACCCACATACGGAACGCGATCGGTTGCACAGATGACTTTGGCGCTGCTGTTGGAGTTAACGCAACATGTCGGCCATCACGCGCAAACCGTGCGCGACGGGCGTTGGACGCGTTCGCCGGATTTTTGCTATTGGGACTATCCGCTGGTGGAACTCGATGGTCTCACGATGGGGATTATTGGGTTCGGACGGATCGGTCAAGCGGTAGGCGAACTAGCGCAAGCGTTCGGGATGAAAGTGCGGACGCACGCGCGAAAGCACTCGGCGGACGATTTGGAAAAGCTCTTTCGGGAGAGCGATGTCATCAGCCTGCATTGTCCGTTGACGCCGGAGACCAAACATCTGGTAAACGCAGAGCGTTTAAGTTGGATGAAACCTTCTGCATTTCTGTTGAACACGAGTCGCGGAGCGTTGATCGATGAAATGGCGCTCGCGGATGCGCTTAATCGCGAACAAATTGCGGGAGCCGGACTGGATGTTCTCTCCGTGGAGCCGCCCAATGCTGACAATCCCTTGTTCAAGGCCAAAAATTGTTTTATCACGCCTCATATCGCCTGGGCGACGCGCGCCGCTCGCTTGCGATTGATCGATGCAGCCGTGGACAACGTGCGCGCGTTTATGGCGGGCAAACCGAAGAACGTGGTCTCATGAGGTCAGCTAAGAAAACCAATGAACGCAAATCCAGCACCGGTAGCAGCCCGCGTAACGGGGCTCTAAACAAACTTGCCAGTCGGTTGAAGTTGGAGCCTCCTTACGTCGGCTGCCACGCATAACTGAAAAATATGAAACGCCGAACCTTTTTGAAAACCGCCGCAGCGGCCGGTATTCTCGCCCAAAGGAAGATTATGCAAGCAGCAGAGAACAGTCAGTTTAGGCCGGTCGTCATTGCCAGCGGCAATGGCTTGCAGGCGACTGCGCGCGCGATGGAACTCATCAAGCAAGGTAAAGACGCCGTCGAAGCCGTTGTCGAGGGTGTCACCATCGTTGAAGACGATCCCAAGGACAACAGTGTCGGGTACGGCGGGCTGCCCAATGAAGAAGGCGTGGTTGAGTTGGATGCTTCGGTGATGCATGGCCCGACAGGGAGAGGCGGAGCGGTGGCGGCGATGCAGAACATCCGGCATGCGGCGCAAGTAGCGAAACGCGTCATGGAACGGACAGATCATGTGTTGATCGTTGGCGCGGGCGCGCTGAAGTTCGCGAAGGCACACGGGTTCAAGGAAGAGAATTTGCTCACGGATGAATCGCGCGAAGCCTGGCTCAAATGGAAAGAGACGTTGAATAATCGCGATGATTGGCTGCCGCCGCACGATGAGAATACGAAAGACATTAGCGCCATCGTTAATAAGGCCAACCGTCATTACGGCACGATCAATTGCAATGCGCTCGATCTGAAAGGCAATCTCTCCGGCTGCACGACAACCAGTGGGCTGGCCTTTAAGCTGGCTGGGCGCGTCGGTGATTCGCCGATCCTCGGCGCGGGACTCTGGGTAGACAACGACGTCGGCGCGGCGGGTTCCACTGGTCGCGGCGAAGCGAACCTGCTTGCCTGCAGCAGCGTTATGGTGGTTGAGTATATGCGCCAGGGCAAAACGCCGGAGGCCGCCTGCCTTGCTGCTTGCGAACGCATCGCGAAGCAAACCAAAATGCGCCGCCTCCTGGACGACGATGGCCATCCGAATTTCGATGTGCGGTTTTATGCCATCAACAAACGCGGCGAATTCGGGAGCGCCAGCATCTGGAGCGGCGGCACCTTCACCATCAACACTGGTGAAAGGGAAAGCCGCCAATTGGACTCGGCATTTCTCTTTAAGAAGAAGGCTTAGGCGTTGACGCGGGTTACAGCCGGCGGATCCGATAAAACCGGCTGGCATTCGACAGAACGCTGAAGTCACGGAAAAGGATTGGCAAGTTCGTGCCCGTGACGTTGGTCAGGACCGTCCAATTGATCAGGTTACTGCTGCCGAGGACTTGATTGGTGCGGCCGCGCTGGCCCGGAAAAACAAAACGAAATGCCCCGCCGTTCCCGATGCCTGCGGTGGTGATCAGTGGGAGCGGCGCTTGCACGCTATCAATCGCCGCACGCCATCGCGCGACCTCGACGCCATCAGGCGGGAAGTCCGCGATTTCGGGATGTTCTGTGAAGATCAATTGATACTGGGGATTGTAGCTGGAGTTGGACACGCAATTGAGCACGATCAATCGAGGTCTGGTAAAGGGTGTTTCAAATAAATCATGCACCGCATTGGTTTGAACAGGGCCGCGCGCGGGATTTGCGTTGTAGTCGTTCATTACAGTTTCGAGCCCGTAGTAGCGGACGACGTCCGTGCACTGCTGTTCGTTCCAGGGAGTGATGTGAATGCTGAAGTGCAGGAAAGGCAAGCCGTTCGATGTGCCTTTTCGGGCTTTGTAATACTCGCGGATATTGGGGACCGTCGAACCGAGGGCCGCGAAGCAGGTGCTTCAGGTGGGATCAAAGAATTCCGCGAACACGACATAGC
>DATENK010000204.1:0-6245 GCA_035275085.1 Verrucomicrobiia bacterium
TTGGCCGTGTTGCCGGAAGGAGCGGCGTGTGCCCAGAAGCTTTGTACCGTGGCTGCTGCCCATAAACGCGAAGCGTTTCCCCTGGATGTATGAATCGGGAATGGGCTGGCCGTTCAGTTCGATAAGCTTCGGCTTATAATCGAACAACTCAAGTTGCGATGGCCCGCCCGCCATGAAGAGGTAGATAATGTTTTTTGCCCGCGGCGCGAAGTGCGGGCGTTTCACCGCTATCGGGTTTGCGGTCGCACTCGCGCGCGTCTGATTCATGAGCGAACCAAGAGCGATGGAGCCCAGGCCCAATCCGCAGCGGGAGAAGAAGTGGCGCCGCGTGATAAACTGCAGTGGGTTAATGGTCATTCGCGTGTGATGGTTTCATCCAAATTCAAGAGGACTCGGCCGACTGTTAACCAATCGGTCTCCTTCAGCAAATCTGCAAGACGTTGACGCTCGCCAGCGGATGGTTGACGCGAAACGCACAATTGAAAGGCATAACCCATTCGGTCGTCGGCATGCGCGACGCGCTTCGCCAGTGCCTGCGCGCATTCGTAGAACGCTTCGTCGTTCAGCAGCGTCAATGCTTGCAGGGGTGTGTTGGAACGGATGCGGCGGGTGCAGGCGCTGACGCCATCGGCGGTGTCGAAAACGGTGAGCGCGGGATGAGGAGTGGCGCGCCAAAAGAATGTGTACATGCCCCGGCGATAACGCTCCGCGCCGGTGCTGGGTTTCCAATCGCGCTTCACTTGGCCTAGAGTCATGACGCCAGCGGGTTGCGGGGGGAACACGCTGGGGCCGCCGATCTTCGGGTTCAGGAGGCCGCTCGCGGTCAGACACACGTCGCGGACGACTTCGGCATCGAGACGCAATCGGTTTTGGCGCGCAAGCAGTTTGTTGTTTGGGTCAACCGTCGCAAGTTCGGGACGGATTTTAGAAGACTGCCGGTAAGTCGCGGAGGAGACGATCAGGCGGTGGATGTGTTTCAGGCTCCATGTCCGCAGGAATTCGGTGGCGAGCCAGTCGAGCAACTCGGGATGTGTCGGGGGCGAACCTTGAATACCGAAATCGTTTTCAGTCTCGACGAGGCCTCGTCCGAAATACTGCTGCCAGACGCGATTGACGATCACGCGCGCAAGCAAGGGATTGGTTGGATCCACAAGCCAGCGGGCGAGATCGAGGCGGTTCTGCAACGGTTCGGGTGCGGAGTGCAAAACCCGCAGAACGCCGGGGGCGACCTTTTCACCGCGGCGGGTGAAATCGCCTTTGATGAACACGACTGATTCGCGCGGTTCTTTCAACTCGTTCATCACGAGGGTAGTGACTGGTTTGGCCTCTTTCTTTTCCAAACGCGTGAGCTTCGCATTGCGCGATTTGAATTCGGCATCCTCAGGGCGGAAAGCAGCATAGGCGGCGCGCTTTTGCTGGAGGGTGCGGTCAGCGAAAGGAATGGCGATAGCCTCGCGCACGGCAGGCTTGAGTTTTGCAGGGTCGGCGGCTTGCTCCATTTTTGCGAGCGCGTTTCCGAATGTATTGAGATAGCGGTCGAGATCACCCTGGGCTTCTTCGATTTCCTTTTCGAGCTCGCCGGAAACATCGACTTCGCCGGGAATTTCCAAAACGCCGTCGGGCGCGCCTTTGCCGTGGCCGTCCTCGATGGTGCTATTGAAGAACGCGAAGAACTGATAATACTCGCGCTGGCTGATGGGGTCGTATTTGTGATCGTGACACTGCGCGCAAGCGACGGTGAGGCCGAGAAACGCCGTGGCAGTGGTGTTCACACGATCCATTACGCACTCGACGCGAAACTGCTCGGGGTCAATTCCGCCCTCCTGATTGATCTGGGTATTTCGATTAAAACCGGTGGCGATCTTCTGTGCGATTGTTGCGTTGGGCAGCAGGTCGCCGGCGAGTTGATCGATCACGAATTGGTCGAAAGGCAAATCGCGATTGAGCGCATTGATTACCCACTCTCGGTATTTCCAGATCGAGCGCGGCGCGTCAATGCTGTAACCGTTGGAATCGGCGTAGCGCGCCATGTCCAGCCACCAGCGCGCCCAGCGCTCGCCATGATGCGGAGAAGCCAGCAAGCGCTCGATGAGGTCTTCGTCTGTGTCATTTGCGGTGGCGTCGGGTGGCAGGCCGATCAAGTCCAGGTACAGTCGGCGTACCAGGATTTCATGACTCGCTTCTGGTGAAGGCGCGATGCGCTCTTTCTCTAATCGTGCCAAAACGAAATAATCGATTGCGTTTCGCGGCCATGAGGTGTTTCGGACCTGCGGTAAAGGCGGAGGCGATGGCTTGATGAAGGCCCAATGCTTAGCGGCGTCCGGCGAGGCACCGCTGACTGCGGTCACACACACCAGGAATAACCACATTCCAGGACGCAGGATCATCCCGCTTATAATAATTGTAATAGGCGCCGGTTCCAAGCCTGGAAGTCGCTTTCCATTCGACTTTGGCCATTCGTTGTTTACGTTTGGCCGATGCGTTGGACGCAAGCGTTCATACCGACACTGAAAGAAACGCCAGCCGAGGCGGAGATCGTTTCTCATAAGCTGCTGTTGCGGGCGGGATTGATCCGAAAGCTCTCTGGTGGACTGTATACTTTTTTGCCCCTGGGAGTGCGCGCGTTGCGAAAGATTGAGGGGATCGTCCGTGAGGAGATGGATCGGGCGGGCGCACTCGAAACCCTAATGCCTGCATTGCAGCCGCCCGAGATTTGGCAACAGAGCGGCCGATACGAAACCGCGGCAGATGTACTCTACAAGGTGCGTGACCGATCGAAACGGGAATGGGTGTTGGGTCCAACGCATGAGGAAGTTATTACGACGTTGGTCGCTGCAGAACTGAGTTCCTACCGGCAGCTTCCGAAAAACTTTTACCAGATTCAGGTGAAGTTCCGGGACGAAATCCGGCCGCGCTTTGGCCTGATGCGCGCCAAGGAATTCATCATGAAGGATGCTTACAGCTTTGACGTAAGCGATGAGGCGGCGCAGGCGAGTTATCACAAAATGTACGATGCTTACTCGCGCATTTTCCAGCGCTGCGGCCTGAAAACGATCGCGGTCGAAGCGGATACGGGTGTCATTGGCGGAAAGTATTCACACGAATTTATGGTGCCCGCGGAAACAGGTGAGAACGAAGTCGCGTATTGTGAAAAGGGCGACTATGCGGCAAACGTAGAAAAAGCGTCGAGCGGTTTGCCCGCGCCCAAGATTTTGCCCGGTGGCGAGCTCGAAAAGTTCGCTACGCCCGGGGTGCAAACGATCGAAGACTTAACGAAGCCCCCATACAATGTCACCGGCGGTTCGCAAATCAAAACGCTGGTCTATTTTGCTGAAAGCAAGCCGATCCTCGTGCTGTTACGCGGACAAGACCAATTGAACGAAGCTAAACTGGCTGGCGCGCTTGGGACAACGGTTTTTCGCGCCGCGACTGCGGAGGAGATTTTCGATGCGCTTGGCGCGCATCCGGGCAGCCTGGGCGCGGTGAACATGTCCAAGTATCCGGTGTACGCAGACGAACGCTTGCGTGGCGCTCAGGGCATGACGACGGGCGCAAATGAGGACGGCTTCCACGTTCGCAACGTCTCAGTGGACCGGGATATCAAAGTGAAGGAATGGGCTGATCTCCGCCTGGTGAAGGCAGGTGAGCCCTGTCCGAAGTGCGGACAGCCTATGAAGATTCGGCGCGCGATCGAAGTGGGCCACGTGTTCAAGCTCGGCACAAAATACAGCGAAGCGTTGAACGCACTTTTCCTGACCGAAGATGGCAAGCAGAAGCCCGCGATCATGGGCTGTTATGGCATCGGGATCACGCGCACGATGCAAGCTGTCATCGAGCAATGCAATGACAAGGATGGGATTATCTGGCCGATCAGCGTCGCGCCTTACACGGTTTGCGTCACGCCGCTCACGGTTGCGCCGGACAGCCCCTTAATGAAGCAGGCCGAAAAGATTTACGCGGACCTCACGGCCCAGGGAGTGGATGTAATTCTTGATGATCGCGATGAGCGCGCGGGCGTGAAATTCAAAGACGCTGACCTGATCGGTTTTCCCATTCGCATCGGTCTCGGCGAAAAATCTTTTGCCAAGGGCGAAGTCGAAATCAAACCGCGTGGCGGTGCGCTCACATCGATCAAGGCCGACGAAGCCGTGGCGCGAGTCATGGACCTGATCCGTACCGGCAACTGAACTAGTTCGCCTTCAACACTTGTACCGTCAGGCCAGAGGCGGCATTGCCGCTGCGATACACGCGGTGTGTCGCTTTCTGGAAGTCCTCAGGTTTTGCCGTCGCGATATTCACGAACGTTTGGGGGTTACGATCCACGAGCGGGAACCAGGTGCTCTGGACCTGGATCATCACGCGATGGTTGCGGCGAAACGTGTGGAAGATGTCGGGAATTTCGAATTGGATTTTCGCGATCTTGCCGGGTTCGAAGGGTTCCGGTTTTTCGAAGCTGTTGCGGAACTTGCCGCGAAAGACATCACCGCGAACGAGTTGTTGGTAACCGCCCATGGCGACATGCGCGGGGTTGGGATTGGGATCGGGAAAATCGCCGGCGTAAACATCGATCAGCTTGATTACCCAATCGGCATCTGTGCCGGTGGTCGAAACGTGCAGTGTCGCTTTCAGCGGACCGGCGAACGTCAAGTCCTCTTCCAATGGTTCCGTTTCGTAAACCAAGACGTCGGGCCGACTAGCGGCGAACCGCTGGTCATGGACGGGATATGACCGCGGATAGCCGGTGGTGAACTCCAACGTATAGGGTACCGGTTTCGCGGGATCACTGACGTATTCATCAAACGCTTCCGTGCTGTCGCTAGCTGCCTCAAAGCTGAGGGCGCCTCTGTCTCGGAAGAACAGCGTTCGTGTGACGGCTTGCCTGGGGGGCCAGGCGTCAAAGCGCCGCCACTGGTGCGTGCCCGTTTCGAACACATGCGCTTCGCTCGGTGTGAAATTGGTGTCGCCCTTCAGGAAACGTCGGAAGAACGGCAGCTCGATTTTCTCGCGAAAATATTCGGACGTCTTCGCCCGGAAGTTGATGTCACCCAGTTTGTCGCCGTCGCCGCGTCCCCAGCCGCCGTGTGCCCAGGGACCCATCACTAGAAAGTTTGTGATTCCGGGATTTTGTTTTTCCGTCCAGCGATACGTTTCGAGCGGTCCGAATAAATCCTCAGCGTCGTACCACCCGCCGACGGTCATGACGGCACAACGGACATTCTTGAGATGGGGCCGAATGTTGCGAGCCTTCCAATAAGGGTCATAGGTTGTGTGCTTCAAAAACTCGGTCCATTCGGGCGAGCGGCCTTTCATCAGCAGCGTATCGGAATTCGCCAGCGGCCCCATACGGAGAAAGAAATCATAACTGTCCGGAGTTTTAAAATTAAAGGGCTTGATGTCTTCGTGCAGAGGATCTTCGGCGCGTTGGGCAAACGAATAGAAAAAACCAAAATTCTGCGCGAGGAAGAACGCGCCATTGTGATTCAGGTCGTCGCCCATGAACCAATCGGAGATGGGCGCTTGCGGCGAGGCGGCTTTGAGGGCCGGATGCGAATCGATCATGCTCATGGAGGTATAGAAGCCGGGGTAAGAAATGCCGAACACGCCGACTTTACCGTTGTTGTTTGGAACGTTCTTTACCAGCCAATCGATCGTGTCATACGCGTCCGAGTTCTCATCGATGTCCTTTGGGCCTTTGTCCGGGTTGAACGGCCGCATGTGCATATACTCGCCTTCCGAGCCGTAGCGGCCGCGCACGTCCTCGGTCACCATGATGAACTTGTCTTTGGCCAGGGTACGGAAGGAGCCGGAGGGATCATTGTAATTGCCGACCCCGTATGGTTTGAGGGCGTAAGGTGTGCGAGTGAGAATGATGGGCCATCGCTGTGAATCATCCTTCGGCACGTACACGCGCGTGAACAGGCGCACACCATCGCGCATGGCGATGCGGTGCTCGTACTTCGTGTAATGTTCCGCGAGCCACGCCGCGTTGGTGTCGCCGGACTCGGCCGCTCGGAGCGAGACGGTTAACAGGCAAAGCAATGCTATTCTCACAGGGCCGATTCAAACCGTCGCAGCCTATTCGCGCAAACCGAATCTTGCTTGCCAATGGGAAGAGCTGGGTACATCGTGACCCCCTCCAAAAGCTAACAGTATTGAGTGCGGCACGAATGAAAGAGCTGCGCCGAGTGTTGAGTGAGGTCTGAGGATCGGCGGCATCGGGGCCAGTGGCTCGGCTTTGCGAGCCC
>DATENK010000205.1:0-5180 GCA_035275085.1 Verrucomicrobiia bacterium
ACCGACCCGATGTCCCGGCCTTCGATCACGACGTCATGTCCCACGGCACAGTCATGAAGTCTCTCTGAAACGATTTCGCGAACTCGCGGTAATTTGCTGATACGAGAGACGCTCTCGTTCACACGGTCATCGCGCAAATGCTCGGCGGGATCGACGTCATTTACAACGATGCGGGCCTCACCATCTCGAACAACGCATGCAAGCGCCGCTGAATCCAGCGCCTCAGTGATCCGCTCGCCGTCCTCAGGCCGAATCCTGTTCTGAAGGAAATGCCAGGTAATCGCTCGATAGATTGCGCCCGAGTTGACGTAGATAAATCCGAGTTGTCGAGCAAGTTTCCGTGCAACACTGCTCTTTCCCGACGCGGCGGGACCATCAATGGCGATCACACGGTGTTGGGAAGCGTATGATCCCATGTGTAGTTCGTGCCTAACGAAACCTGACTAGCCCTCCTGTGCAGGCACAGGAGCGAGTGAACCGATGACCGGCGTGCTGACCTGCATCCGCTTCGGATTGGTAAATTCCTCAAGAACTGCTTCGAAGCCCGGGTAAGATTCACGAATACATTCGGCATCCTGGATAATCGTTTCTCCTTCAGCAAAAAGGCCCGCTACGGCAAAGGCCATTGCAATGCGATGATCGCCAAAGCTCGGCAGACGTGCTCCGTGCAACGGAGCCGGTCCATAAATTTCAAGCCCATCACTTAGCTCGGCGACTTGAGCGCCCATGGTTCGTAGATTGTGCGCGATGGCGGCAATGCGATCGGTTTCCTTGACGCGCAACTCCTCTGCATGCCGGATGGTCGTTTTGCCGCTCGCCAGAACGGCTGCGATGGACAAAACCGGCAACTCGTCAATGAGTTGTGGCACTTCTTTCCCCTGAATCACTGTGGCTTTTAGCGGCACTCCGGTGACTTCCACCACCCCGCGCGGTTCAACCTGCTCGACATCCTCGACGGCTTCTCGAACGTGCGCACCCATTCTCAGTAGCACGCCCAGCATGGCCGTTCGCGTATCATTTAGTCCAATGTCGCGAATCAGGAGATGCCCACGGTTCTGGGCCGCAGCGGTAACCAGCCAAAACGCCGCCGAAGAAATGTCGCCGGGCATGTCGAAATCCCGCGACTCGGGAACCTGCTCGCCAAAAACGCTAACGCTGCCATCATCTTCCTTTGTCGATCGTACCAGGAAGTAATTGAGCATCTTCTCCATGTGATTTCGTGTCGGCACCGGTTCTTCAACGGTGGTCTTGCCTTTCGCAAAGAGACCGGCCAGCAAGAGTGCCCCTTTCACTTGTGCACTCGCTGCTGATGGACGGTATTGAATGCCACGAAGCGACCCGCCATGGATGCGTAATGGCGGCGTGCCGTCAGGACCTTCGGCAACAACGCTCGCGCCCATCTCACAAAGCGGCGCGATCACTCGGTCCATTGGGCGTTTCGACAAGCCCGGATCCGCCACTAGCCGGCTCTCAAATTTTTGTCCGGCCAAAAGACCCGCGAGAAGCCGCATGGTCGTGCCCGAATTGCCGCAATTGATATCCTGGTTTGGCGCGGTGAGGACTCGTTTCTTTCCATGAACAACTAATGTGGTCGCCTCAGGCTGTTCGATCTTGATTCCCAGCGCACGCATTGCGTTTACGGTGTGCATGCAATCTTCGCTTGGCAGAAATCCGCGCAGTGTGCACACACCATTGGAAAGCGCCGCGACGATCACCGCGCGATGCGAAATGCTCTTATCGCCCGGCACAGCGATTTCGAGATCGATTCGAGGCGCCCGTTTTACCCGCAATTCCATAGTATGAATCTAAACGTTCCGAT
The DNA here is from genome assembly GCA_035275085.1 of Verrucomicrobiia bacterium. Taxonomy (GTDB): domain Bacteria; phylum Verrucomicrobiota; class Verrucomicrobiia; order Limisphaerales; family DATENK01; genus DATENK01. The sequence continues at coordinate 1,820 of DATENK010000205.1, forward strand.
GCTTCATGCCGGATGTTCGCATAAAAAGGCTGTGCTGCGCTCACCCGGCATTCACTATTCCCGCCTCAGCGAAATTCCGGGACGGCTCGCGTTACGGCACAAGGAAAATCTTGTCGGTGTAGGGATCCTTCACTTCAGTGCCGGGAGGGAATCCTTCCACATCGATATATTTGCCAGGCGAATACGGACTCTCCACCAGATGCGGTTTACCGGGAACAGGAATTCCGTACGGATAATCTCCCTTTGCAACCTTTGTCGGCGGCGCGGCCGCGGGCGGAGGTGAAGATGCGACCACCGGCGGCGGTGTAGCCATGGGCTGAACCGGTCCATTCGGGTTAAACGGCTGCTGCGGCGGTGGGTATTGTTGCGGTTGGGTGGGACCGTAAGTCGTCACCCGGTGGCGCTGCGTCGGTGGTGGTGGCGGCTCCTCAGCGCATGAGGCCAAAAAGAAAACCGCGAGGAGAGCAAGCGGGATTGAAAACTTCATAATGAAAATTTTGCTAATCGTATCCAGACTCTGACTCGTTGCCAATGATTAAATCACGCTTTGTTTTACACTGGGATTTGTTGACAAAGAGCAGCACAAATACAATACGCCCGCTTGCGTAATCCGAATCCGAAGTACAGATGCGCAACAATTCACATGCAGAGATTTTGGTCGTCGACGATGACGCGATGAGTCGAAGGGTATTGGCCCAATTGCTCAGCACTGCCGGTTACAAATGCCGCGTTTCAAACGACGGTTCCGAAGCACTGGAAGAAATTCACGCGCGTCCGCCTTCGCTTTTGCTGCTGGATTTTGACATGCCAGGTCTAAACGGCGCCGAGGTGCTTAGGCGCCTTCGCTCGGACGGGAATCCGACAGTCGCCCAAATCCCGGCTATCATGCTGACGGCACATGGCAGCGAGCAAAGCGAGGTCTCCTGTCTGCAGGCGGGTGCAGACGATTTTGTAACGAAGCCCGTCAATGCGTCTGTGTTGCGAGCACGAATCGAGACGCAACTTCGGCTTCGCTCAATGCGGCGACAACTGGAGCGCCAAAACGATGAACTGGAGAAATGGCGCCGCGATCTGGAGCGCGATCTGGCAGCCGCGCGCCTGACGCAGCAGTCGTTGATACCACAGAAACCGCTGTTGCTGCCCGGTTGGCAGATCGCAACGTGCTACCACCCTGTCATCCAGGTCGGTGGCGACATCTACGGCTGGCTGCGAATGAAGGATGGCCGGGTACTGTTCTGGATCGCCGATGGCACAGGGCACGGTGCGGCTGCCGCATTGCTTACAACGCTGGCAAAACTTCTTTTTCACCACGGCAGCATGGACCACGATTCGCCCGCCAGCTTGATGGAAGCTGTCGATAATGATTTTCGCAGCATCTTCGGCGCGCGTTCATTCATGACCGCGATGTGTGTTGCCCTTGATCCCACAAACGGACAGGCTCAGGTCGTCGGTGCAGGGCACCCGTCGCTCCTGGTTGTTCATCACGACGGCAAAACCGAATCCATCGCTTCGGTCGCGCCTCCTCTGGGCTTGATCAAGCGAGCGGCATTCACTGAAACAGCGATCGATCTTGAGCCGGGCGATGCTTTCCTCCTCTATACTGATGGTTTATTTCGCTGGACGAAGGATGAGCGCCATCCGATGACTCCGAGGCAGCTTGAAAAAGTCCTGGATCATTCCGCGCCGAGCGCGGAGGCGTTGCTCAAACGGATAGTAGCAAAGACAGCTCCGGAAAATTCTGCGAAGACCGCTCCCGACGATGTGGCCGCAATCGCCGTCCGCCGGGAAGACCGCCAATAAAAATTTTTTATTTAGCGCAAATTTAGTCTTGCTCTCACGCAAGCGAAACGTTAGTCAGCGTCCATGCCGAAAACCAAAAAAACTTCCAAGCGCAAACCGAATCCCGCCTTTATGAAACCGGTCCAGCCGGACGATAAGCTTGCTGCCGTCGTCGGTTCGCAACCGCTATCGCGGCCGGAGCTTACAAAAAAGCTTTGGGCATACATCAAGAGGCGTGGTCTTCAGGACAAAAAGAAAAGAGTCATGATCAACGCCGATGACGCGCTCAGGCCGGTGTTTAATGGCAAAAGCCAGGTAAGTATGTTCGAGATGACCAAACTCGTCTCGAAGCATCTGCGCTAGATCAGGATTTCCTCCGATAGCCCGGCGTTGCCGCGTCGGGCTATTGCAGGCTTGGAAAAAATAATGGCTGCCCCGGGCGGTGCGTTGTACCGCTCTTGCGCCGGGCTGCAACCGCATCGAAGATGGTGAAGTGAAAATCCCTCGATTATTTCTCGTTGCAGCCGCAGTCTCGCTCTTTTTCGCTGCCTTCGCGCGAGCGGAATCCGATTGGCTGCATGATTACAACAAGGCGCAGGAAGAGGCGAAAACTAACCACAAACTTCTCTTCCTCAATTTTACAGGATCTGATTGGTGTGGGTGGTGCATCAGACTCGACAAGGACATTTTCTCACAGCCGAAGTTCAAAGACTACGCACACGATAATCTCGTGCTGGTGGAGCTTGATTTTCCTCGCAGAAAATCCCAGCCTACGGAGGAGAGAAAGCAAAACATGCAACTGGCCCAGCAGTACGAGGTTCTTGGATTTCCCACCATCGTCGTGCTGAATAGCAACGGCCAAAAGGTGTGGAAGTTCGACGGTTATTTCCCCGGTGGCCCGGAGGCATTCATCGAACAGCTGCAGAAATTGCCGAAGGGTTAACCCCCCGGATCTAAATCCGCCTCCGCGGGAGGCCGTCCTGCGCCTCGGTCAAACTGATGGTTTCCCATCCTTACACCGTCGCCGCCGATTTCCATATTCGTGCCAACGCTATCGACGCGATGAAGGAGCTTATTACGGACGTCACAGCGCCAAGCCTCGAAGAAGAGGGTTGCCAAATCTACCGCTGGTCCCAGGGCGAAGATGATCCAACGCTTTTCCTGCTCTACATGGAATGGCGCGACAAGGGGTGCTTTGAGAAACACATTCGTACATCACACGTGAAGCACGCCGAAGTTCTTTTGAAGAGGAAAAAGATGCTCGTCGAACCATCGAGAGAGTGGCAATTCCATCGACTCTAGAGTCAATGGGCACGGGCAGCGGGCGGTAAAGATTACTTGATACGCACGCAGTCAACCAACCCGCGTTCCGCTCTCGCCACAAGAAGAGTTCGTTAGCCGCCTTCCTTGGCTGGCTTTTTCACGGGTGCTTTGGGTGGAGCAGACGACGAACCTTTCGCGGCGTCGTTAGGCTTGGCGGATTTCTCTCCGCCAGCCGACGTGGCAGGAGATTCCTTTTTGGCAGCCTCTTTGTAGGAATCGCTTCGGTAGTCGGTGGTGTAGAAGCCCGAGCCCTTAAATA
>DATENK010000206.1:0-6576 GCA_035275085.1 Verrucomicrobiia bacterium
GGAGCTTTTCTTCTTCCGCACGCAACGCCGCTTCAGCAAATCCCTTTGCGCGTTCCGCTGCATGAACCCGGTCGTAACTGTAACGTACGGTGTGCATGGCATCGGATATTTCACGAAGAACCAGTTCCTCACGCTGTTTCACAAGCAGCTCAGCCTGCTTTTTCAGTTCTTTGCTTGCTCTGTAGTTGGCTCGCTCCAGCGCGCGCGTGAGCGGGAACGAAAGCACCACGCCGATCATGTCACTCGGTGCGTCTCCGCGTTGCAGTTGGCCCACCGCCTCGGGGAACGAGGCGCGCGGCTGATCCGGCGGGAACGCCTGGATGGAACTTGCTCCACGCCGACCATAGGCGCCGATCAAATCGAGCGAGGGAAGCAACTGATTGCGACGAAACTTGACGCTTAAGTCGGCATTTTCGACGCCTTTTGTGAGTTGCAAAAGATCTGGCCGTCGGGCCAGGCCGCGTTGCCAGCTTGTGGCGAGATCCAACGACTCAGAAAGCAGCGGAAGGCGATCGACCGGCACATAAAATTCCTGGGTCCAATTTGTGCCGGTCACCCCCATAAGAGTCCGCAAGTTATTGGCTGCAAGCGCCACTGTGTTGCTGCCGGCTATCAATAATGTTTGAACGCCGGCGTGCTGCGAGGCGGCCACGCGTTCTTCGAGGACGGTGAGCGACCCGAGTTCCACTTGTCGTTGGATTCCCCGCAAAAAGTTCTGACGCGTCGTAAGAAGGTCGTGTTGCACGCGCAGGTTCTCCCATGCGAATACGAGATAGTAGTAGGCCTGCTGCGTCAGATTGATAATATCCATGGCGAGGAAGTGCACGCCTGCTTCTGAGATTTGAAGATTGCGCTTGTTGACGCGAATCGTGTAGCGCGGCAGGTCGATCCAAAAGTTCTTCAGCAGGGGTTGCTGCAGGTAAATGCTGGCTCCAATGCGGTAACTGTCAAAATTGAGGAAGTTACGGCTGCCGGTGCTGTGACCATAATTTCCGCTGACGTTGTAGCTGAGTCCGGATGGGAGAAATCCGGTGATGCCGCCACTGACGACATCCGATTCGGTCATGAAGCCGCTTTCAAGGCCCGGGTTAGCTGGATCAAACGCGGCCAACTCGGTAATGCTTTCCTTGCGGGCTTGCGAAAGTAAGACTGGATCGTAATAGCCCAAGGACGCGCGCAAGGTCATCCGCGCAATTTCGGGATTGATCCGCTCGATTTGCAATGTGCGGTTATTGAGCAGCGCGGCATCGATGGCTTGCCGTAATGTCAGGAACCGCGCCGTGTCATAGCTGGTCTGTGCTCCGCAACAAATTGCAAGAAGTAAGCTGGTGGCAATCAATCGGCCAAAAATCATAATGAGAAGGCCAGGGCCCGGAACCTGCGCTGGGCGGGGGCTTTGAGTTTCTTACAATCGTGGCCTCCGACAGTTGCGGTCCCATCATCGCTGATCAGCAAGAAGTCGGTCGCGCCGGGAGAGTACGCAATCGCCTCCGGATTTAAACCCCGAAGCTGAGGCGCCGGAACGAGCTTTGGTTCGTGGCCTGGAGACCAGCGAAAAAGTTGTGGCTCCCCCTCGCCATCGGCTGGCCCGGCGATAATGAGGTATGACTCATGCCAGTACGACATGCTTCGAATTCCAAGGCCGCCAAGGTCCAAGGTGACGGGCGTACCGAATTTTGCTGGGTAACCCTCGATCAATTCCGCCGGGTTCAGCAGCGGCAGCAAAAGCGCGCGGCCTTTCGGGATCGGATTGCGAAAGCCGATCAGCAAATGGCCTTCCGGCGTGGCGGTGAGTCCTTCGATGTTCAACGCGCCGGGCGATTTCGGCGGCAGTTCGGCGGCAGAATGCAAATTGAACGCGGCCAGCCTTGGATCAACGATCATGTCATCGAGGAGCCCTGAATAAAAGTTGCCCACGGCCCGCAATTGCGCGGCGCCGTTTGTGACGGTCGCGGTGGTGGAAAAAAAACGGTGTCGGCTTTCCTGCTCCTTACCTTTGGAGTTTCGACCGTGGGAACTGATCCAGTAAATGCGGTCGCCAAGTTGTGCCGCCCCCTCAAGATCCGATTCTTCGTTTTCCTTCTCCGGACGCAAGAAAGCACTCAAATCGACCTGGGAGACAGGCGGACCGGGGCGAAACCGGGAGTAAACGCGCAAGATGTTGTCTTCATCGCTCGCAACCACAAACAAATCGCGGTCCAGAGCGACGGCTGCCGACGCGTCGCATGCACCGGTAAAATAAAACAAGTCACGATCGGGAGCTTTCGAACAGGCCGCGAGCAAGCCGATGAGACAGCCGTAAAGCATAAAGGAGGATTTCATGGTCTTGCCTGGGCCAACGGTGTCGGTTCATGTGCCGTGCCGGTTCGTTGCGCGCCTAGAAGGCGGAATGTTCGGGACCTTAAGGCGATGGCGACCATTTCTCCCGGGCGAAGGTGCACCTGCGAGGGCACGCTGAGGATGATGGGGAGGCCCATATCGACAAGAGCGCCTTGTTGGACAAAGGCAAGTCCATTGGTAATCGCCTCCAATTGAGCCCCCACCTGTGTGATCCGCGTGGTGAACTTTTGCCCCGGCTGGTTTTGCAATACTACGTCCACGGTCATTCCAGGATGAGGATCGACTTTGAAAGGTTGCCGCAGGTAGGCAACAATCCGATCCGATTGGGGGGAGGCGATCATTACGAGCGGCTCCCCTTCGACCACGAATTCATTGTCCTGCCGGGCGATCATGTGCACCCGACCGCTGATCGGAGCGAAGAGTGTGAGCGAGCTCCAATTTGTCTCCACCACGGCCAAGCGCTTTTCCAGCCGCTCGATCAACGAGGTCATTAATTGATTGGTCCCCGGGAATTGCGGTTCCCCGACGGAACGAAGTTGAGCGAGCCGGCTTTCTATTTCGGCAAGTGACGCGGTTTTCTCCTTCAGTTCGGCCGTGTAGAAATCGCGGTCACGCAAAGTGATCTCGTAAAGGTCCTGCGAGACGAGCTGTTCCTTTAGCAGCGCCTGGTTCCTTTGGAGGGCGCTTTCGGCCCGTTCGAGGTTAACCCTGGCCATCGCCAGTTCCTGTTTCAGCCGCAAAGCATCGACGCGGACCTGTTCGAAGTTCAGCGCATTCTGGTCGGCCGTCGAGGGCTCCAGTCGTAAGCGCGTCAGTTGCAGTTCCGACTGTAGCAAATCGAGTTGGGCATCGGGATCCAGCGGCAAAATCGTGAGCAAAGGATCGCCGGCTTCCACCCACTGGTAAGGTTGAACTTCCAAGCGTTGAACGACTCCCGGCCGCGGACTCGTGACCAAAGATCGTGCGCCTTCTCCAATTCCGCGAAGACCCGTGCTCGGAGGCATCATGCGCCAGAGATAAATGACCACCGCAACGACGACGAGGAACACGAAGACAGGGCCTAGTTGGATACGGAGTTCGCGCCAGACCGCCGATATGGGTGTGGGAATTGGCGGCAGGTCGTTTGGGTTCTTCTTTCTCATGGTTCACAGTTGCAGCTATAGCCTGAACGCCCATTAGCCGCTGGTGTGCCACGTCGGCGCTGGAAATTGTTTTGATGCGGAATTAGGCGCATTTCATCGAGAATTCGCGTATTGTGCCTGCCGATGAGTGGAACAAGTTATTCCACACGTGGTCCGCAACGTTCCATAAAGCTGCGGCGTGGAATGCTCGCATTGTTGATCGGCGGGACCCTCGCGGTGCTTGGCGTCGCAATGGTTGAATGGAAGATCTGGCGAAGGCTTGCTCAGACGCAGGGGGAGTTTGCAACTCTCCAGCCAAACCAATTCATGGCGGCTGTCCTGGCGCAACGCACCATCGAACAAATGAATGCCGCGCTGTTGCGTTTTCAGTTGTCGAACGATCCCGTCGAGCGGCAGAATTTCGCGGGGTTCGTCCGAGAGCTCAAACCATTAATTGCGCAAGGGGATGTGATGGTCCGCGACTCCTTTGCGCAATATCTGCGTACTACCGCAGGTTTGCTTGAGCATCCGCTGGGAGCGGTTCGCAAAGATTCAGCCGATCGTGTGCAGGAACAAATTGATAGTGCTTCGATGGCGCTGCGCCATGCGTGCACGGAATGGGCGCGACAACAACAAACCTCCTTTGATCAACTGATCGCGGCTGGCGCACACTCAGCGGCAAGCGGACGAAGATTGATCGAGATTTCAGCTATACTGCTTGTCGCGTTGCTGGCAGGCGCTGTATTCGTCTCGTACGCTCCGCTGCGGAGTCGTTTGCGCGAAAGCGAAGTGATGCTCGAACGGCAGGAAAAGCTGGCTTCGCTGGGAACATTAGCGACGGGCATTGCGCACGAAATTAGAAATCCATTGGCGGCCATCAAGCTGCGGCTGTTCAGCTTGAAAAAGACGTTGCCCGCATCCCTGGGCGGCCACGAGGACCTCGTAGTTATCAAAACGCAGATCGACCGTCTCGATCAGATGCTAAAAGACTTCCTGCAATTTGCACGCCCCGCGGAGCCTAAACTGCGGCCCGTGGACGCCCGGCGATTGCTCCAGAACGTACAGGCGCTCTTGGGGGCGCAACTCGAGAGGCGCTCCATCCATCTCGAAGCCGAAGCTGCTGACAATCTGCAGCTTAACGGCGACAGCGAGCAACTGGAACAGGTGCTTGTGAACCTTGTCCAAAATGCAGCCGACAGCGTGAACGACGCCGGCACCATTACACTGCGGGCCCGCCAGGGCGTCTCGAAGATCAGGCGTGAATCGACTCCGCTGGTGATCCTTGAAGTCAGTGATACAGGGCGGGGGATTCCTGCCGATGTGCAGGAACGGATTTTTGACCCGTTTTTCTCGACGAAGGAGAGCGGCACCGGCCTGGGATTGGCCATCGCCGCACGGATTATCGAAAAGCACGGCGGCTTTATTCAGTATCAATCGCAACCCGATCGCGGCACGACCTTTAGCATTGTCCTACCGCGCCCCAACTCCGATGTCAGCGAGAATCCTGATCATTGAGGACGACGTTGTCCTCGCTTCCTCTTTGGAGAAGGTGCTCCGCGCCGAAGGCTATGCGGTGGAAGTGGCCGCTCGCGGAGACGACGGTTTTGGGCGTGCCCAGTCGCAAAGCTTCGACGTGGTGATCACCGATTTCAAGCTGCCTGGATTGAGCGGACTCGACCTTATCGGGCGGCTTCACAGGCTGAACCCGAAGCTACCCATCATCATGATGACGGCCCACGGCACGACGGAGACCGCGATCGAAGCAACCAAATCCGGCGCATGTGAATACGTAGTGAAGCCGTGCGATCCTGACGAGATACTTGCGATGGTTGCTGTTGCGGCCAGTAATGCAAAACGGATGACCGAACCTGTGGATCTGGGTGATTCACGGCTTAGTCAGTTGGCCATTATCGGCAATAGCCGCCCGATGCAGAACGTGTACAAGGAGATTGGCCGCGTCGCGGCGACGCCCGTCACGGTACTCATCCGTGGCGATACAGGTACCGGAAAGGAATTGATTGCGCGCGCGCTTTATCAACACAGTAATCGTGCGGACAAGCCCTTTATCGCCGTGAACTGTGCTGCCATTCCCGAGACTTTGCTGGAAAGTGAATTATTTGGGCATGAACGCGGGGCCTTTACCGGGGCTCATTCGCGGCGCATCGGGCGCTTCGAACAGGCCCATGGCGGCACACTTTTCCTTGATGAAGTCGGCGATCTCACTCCGAGCACCCAGGCCAAGCTCCTCCGCGTCTTGCAGGAACGGCAGATCACTCGGCTTGGAAGTGGCGACGTCATATCGGTTGATGTGCGCTTGATCGCAGCGACGCACCGTCGTCTCGAGACCGCGATTCAGCACCGGGAGTTTCGCGAGGACTTATTTTACCGCCTCAGCGTCGTGACGATCCATCTGCCCGCTTTATCAGAACGACGGGAGGACATTCCCGCTCTGGTGAAATACTTTGTTCAACGTTTTGCTGTTGAGATCGGCATTGAATCTCCTTCCCTTCAGTCGGAGGCGATCACCTTGCTTCAAAACCATGATTGGCCTGGCAATGTACGTGAGTTGGAAAATGCGGTGCGTCAGGCACTCATCGTTTCGCGGCCGTTCCCAATTAGCCAAGATCATATTCAACAGGTGCTTAAATCCAGGGCGCCTGCGGCTGTGGCACAGCAAAGCCACGCCGCTTACATTTCCGACCTTTTGAGTCGTGCCCAACGTGGTGAGATCACCGACGTCCATGGTCGGATGATTGATGATCTTGAAGCTGAACTTTTCTCCCAGGCAATCAAATTGGCCGATGGCAACCAGGCGAAAGCTGCGCGATGGCTGGGCGTCACGCGGCTGAAAATGAGGGAACGCCTTGCGCAGTTAGGCCTGCGCTCAAACAAATCCGATTAGCGATGTCTGGGATCACCGTCCAGCCATCGACGAGATGTCTAAAGCTCGAAAGAAAGGCACAAAAAGCGCCAAATTGGGAAGAGCTGGGTACATCGTGACCCCCTCCAAAAGCTAACAGTATTGAGTGCGGCACGAATGAAAGAGCTGCGCCGAGTGTTGAGTGAGGTCTGAGGATCGGCGGCATCGGGGCCAGTGGCTCGGCTTTGCGAGCCC
>DATENK010000207.1:0-3965 GCA_035275085.1 Verrucomicrobiia bacterium
CATCCGCAATGCAAATCGAAAAGTCCCGCGCCTGAGACGTGAAAGCAATCCATTTGCCATCGGGCGACCAATCGGGCTCGGTTGGGTTCGGCGCGCCGGCCGTGTTCAAACGCCGCATCTCACCCCCGGACGCGGAAACCGTATAAAGCGACGCCGGACCACGCTCGCGCGATACGAAGCAAATGGTCCGGCCGTCGGGCGACCAGCAGGGCGAAGATTCAGCTTCGCGCGTGTGAGTGAGTTGCACCAGATTCTCGCCATCCAGATCGCGCACATAAAGGTCCGGGTTTCCGCCTTTGCCGAGGATCATCGCAATGCGCTTGCCGTCCGGTGAAATCGCCGGAGTCATGTTCGCGCCAGCGTAATGCGAAACCGCCTTGCGCGCCCCAGTGGGCAGGTTATGGGAGTAAATATAAATCTGTCCCATCTTATAAGAGCCGTACACCAGCGTCGCGGCATCCGCCCACGTCGGCGCCGCCACGATGCTGCGGTCCTGCGTGACCGGCCGGGCGTTGTAGCCGTCGTAGTCAGCGATGTAGACCTCGCTCTTCGCCAAGCCCGATTCGACCTTGAACGTAATTTTCTTCTGCGCAATTCCCGGCAGGCCGGTGACGGCGTTTGCAACGTCATCCGCGAACCGATGCGTCTGGGCGCGGACGCTTCCGCCCGTGTAAGCGCGTCCAAACTTCTGGTCTTTAGTCGCTTTTGTGACGAGCCGCCCTTCCACGTGCCCATTGTTGTTGTTCCCACTGACCAGATACTGCGCCTGCTCGATCGGCACATGAACCACGCCCATGAAGATCAGGTCCTGCTTCAACACGGAATCCACCTCGCCGGTGAAACCGCTGATGTTAACAGGAACAGGTTTGAGAAAACCTAAACTGTCCCGTTCGCGGGTAAGTTGTAATTCGGTATCCGCTGCTTGAAGAGCGCCAGCGCAAATCAAACCCAGCAAAGTTCTAACCACGGAGACACGGAGATCACGGAGCCGTGAGAACCATTTTTCTTCTCTGTGTCCTCCGTGCCTCCGTGGTGGATTGATCCATTCTTTAGTCATCCGAGTAGTCTTTTCGCTTTCAGGTTAAAATTAATCGTAAACGTACGTTGCTCATCGTTGGACCCTGCTGGGAAGGGCGCCACAAACTTCACCTTGTCTAAAGCGCGCTGCACGGATTTGTCGAGCAGCGAATTGCCCGAGCGGCGCTCGATATATGCGGATACCACTTTACCGCTGCGCGCGATCACAATCTTGACCTTTGCGGTCGAATCGTCATCGGTCATCGAATCGTTGACATCCCAGGCATCGTCGTAGATCGCTTTCACCAGCGCGTCGTACCCGGCGTACGCTTCCCCGCCCGGGCCCCAGACATCCACTTTGGTGCCTTTGGTGAATCCCGAACGCAGGCTCTGCTCGACGTTGCCAAATTTTTTCGCGAGCTGCTCGGCTTTCGCGGCGCGCTCCTTCGCTTCGGCATTACGTTGTGCCTCGATCTTGTCCTTATTGCTTCGAACTACCGGTTTCAAGGGCAACGGCTCGATTTCTTTTTCGGGCTTGGTCCGCGCGGCCACGGTCGGCGTTACCTTCGGCTTAACCGGCTCGACTTTCACCGGCTCGGGCTTCGGCTCAACGACAGGTTTTGGCGGCGTTTGGACGATCTTTTGCGGCTCAGGAGGAGGCGGCAATGGCTTCACAGTGTCGCCCTTTTGTTGATCTTCCGACGGCGCGATCTTCGGATTTCCGCCGCCACCGGCCAGTGCTGCGTCAATTAGTTTTGTGGGAACAACGCGGACTTTCGGGACGACTTGCGGCCGCTCTTTTTCAACGAAGAAGGCAGAACCCACCACCAGCACCAACGCGAGAAACGCGTGCATGCAGCTCGATCCTACCAAGCATTTTTTTTGCAGGCGGTCCATGCCTGTCACCGCTTTGGATGTGTTCTCAAGGAGTACTGTTCAATGCCGGCATCAGATAAACGGCTCAGAATCGCCATTGGGTATTTGTGCGGCGTATTTTCGTCCGCGCGGACGTCAACAACCAGCCGCGGGTTGCGCCGAAAATCAGAAATGATGATCGCGGCCACCTGATCAACGGTCATGTATTTGCCGCCAAACATGTAGTCGCCCTTCGGACCGATCTCAACAACGCGGATGTCATTCTTGTCCAGCTTGCGCGTGTCAGTCTGGCCGCCCGGCGGCAACTTTAGATTTAATCCCTGTTCGAGCAACGGCGTGGTGATCACGAAAATGATCAGCAACACAAACGCAAGGTCCAGCAGCGGAGTGATGTTGATCTCGGACAAAGTCACGAGAGAATTTCGCTGGGAAAAGCGTCTCATAAGCTCCAAGCTCCAAATTCCAAGTTCCAAAAAAGGTCCAACCTCCAAGCTTCAGAAGCCGCAAGCCCATTTGAAATTTTGAGCTTGGAACTTCTTTGGAACTTGGAGCTTGGAATTCGGAGATTTCGGTTCACACCAGTTGCTCCTCTTCCAGGTATTCGGTCTCGATATGCGAGACGAGTTCCTGGGCGAAATTGTCCATATCCACCGTTAATACCCGCAGGTTATGTACCAGCCAGTTATAGCCAAACATTGACGGGATAGCGACTAACAGCCCTGCGACGGTCGTCACGAGCGCGGCGGCAACGCCGGGAGCCATTTTGGCGAGGGTGGCCTGGCCCGACATCGCGACATACCCGAAAGCGCTCATCACGCCCCAGACGGTGCCCAGCAACCCGAGGAAGGGCGCGCCGCTGACCGCAATCGCCAGCGTGATCAGGCCCGATTCAAGCTTGAGCGATTGTTGGGCGACCACCCGTTCCAGCGCGCGTTTCACGAATTCCATCGTCTTGAGTGAAACGTATCGTTTGCGAGTTTCGCCGGCGGGACCTTTCAGGCGCGCATCCAGCTCGCGGCACCCTTCGTGATAAACCACGAACAGCGGGCAATCTGGCACCGACACGCCGCGGTCGTAAACGTCCATCACATGCTTTTGTGTCCGGAATTCGGCGTCGAACAGGCGATTCAACGTCCTGGCGCGACGCATCTGCAGCGCTTTGGCGGCCATCACCGACCACGCAAAGATGGAAAACACGACAAGGACGACGATGATGGCCTTGCCTTCAGGGGTTGCCCGACTGACCACGTACCACAAGTCGGACTCAGCTAAAAAAAAGTGCATTGCAGCGCTCATTCCAACCAAAACGCTCCGGGACTGACCGGCGACTGATTGGTTTTACGGACTTCCGCGGGGCCGGTCAAAACGTTTCGGCAGTTTTCAGAGCAAAACTTTTGCCGTCGCGTTCAAAAATTTCGCATCTGCAAAAGTCTCGATCAACATGACCAACGCCCTTCTTCCGCTTGCGTGAACTGTGGTCCCTTTGCTTGAATATCTCGCCAGCACCGCAAACTCATATGGGCAAAATCTTCAAATCGTTCGTGATTATTGCGTTAATGCGAGCCGCCTGCGTTTACGCCCAGGGCACAATTTTCTCAGTCCTTTCACCAATCAACCCCCCTGAGGGTTTTGTCCCTCCCGCTTTGCTGGGCACCATAGCTGGTGTGCCGGAGATGCGAATACATATTCTCGAGTTGGGCATCGGCGGCGATGCTGATGCGAGCTCGGGTCCCGTACTGTTCTCCGCCTTGGGATCCGACCTGTCCTTTTCGTGGTCTGCCGGCCAAGGTTCAGCGGGCGCCACTTACGGACTGTCCCCAACACCGATCACGGAAGGTTCGCTTGGCGCCCGCGGTTTCAGTTATGCCCCGGTTTCTGAATGGGCCGGCCCGGGCAGCTCTGTTCAAATCCGCTGGCACGGAAACGTCGATCCGGACGGATTTCATACGGAAGCCTTCGACTCGCAAGGAACATTTTTTAATGACCCCCCGGGGACCGCTCGCGCCTGGTTACGATACGAATTGGTCGCCGTGCCCGAGCCGGCTTCGGGCGCCCTGATAATCGTTGGCGCA
>DATENK010000208.1:0-7047 GCA_035275085.1 Verrucomicrobiia bacterium
CGCCAACTCGCCGGCTTCTTGGAAGGCGAATAAAAAAGACAGCCGGACCTAAGGTTGGAAGGGCCGACTGTTCTTACCGTCTCTTACATCATTCCCCCTTGCGGGAATCTCTGGCAGGCGCGTGCATTCTCAATACTTCCCAGAAATGTAAAATCGGGCGTTTACCCCACAAGGGGTAGGGTTTGGCCTACCCCGAAGATTTGTAAGAACGACGGTGATGATTAGGTTTTTAGGGGCTCGAACTCTGGTTTTCGGCCCAAATTTGTTATAGCTTCGTACTTGCCAATTCGCTGTCCGTGCTTAAATTAGCGGCCCTATTGGTGAAATCATGCTGCCAACACTAATATATGGGCTTTTGGCTTTAGCTCCGCCTCCGGGGCCGCCAGGGACACAACCGAACCCTACGGGCCAACTGGTCCAGACGGTCGGCATGTTTGCGTTGATGGGCATAATTTTTTATTTTCTGTTGATTCGGCCCCAACGTACGCGCGCCAAACAGCAGGAGGAGTTGCTCAAAGCGCTCAAATCCGGGGACAAAATCGTGACCGCCAGCGGGATCATTGGCGTCGTCATCAGCGTTAAGGACAAGTCCGTATCTATCCGGTCATCCGACGCCAAGCTCGAAATCCTGAAGTCCGCTGTCTCCGAAATCACGGAGCGCGCGGGCGAAGCCACCCCATCCACTTAAATCCGTTCATGAACCGTTCGCATCTTTATCGTTTATTACTCATTCTCGTCATCGTCGCCTGGGCCGTCTATTCGATGTACCCGCCCACCAACCGGCCCGTGCTCGAAGTCTTCAAGGAGCAGGCCCGTACAAGCGACCCAAATTTCAACGCGATCGTGCAGACCGCGGCCGATTTAAATAGACAATTCCCTGAGCGCGGATTCCTGAACCTGCGCCAGGCGATTGGGACCAACGATATTACGCCTTTCTTCCCGCAATGGCCCGCCAAGAGTCAAAAAGACCCGAACGGCTTCGTTCTCCGCAAAGTGCAGGAGGCGGCGGCTGGCAAGATCAAGCTCGGCCTGGATTTGCGCGGCGGCTCCTCGTTTCTCGTGGCCATGGACACCAATCAGTTGCAGCGCGCCGAAGCCAAGGACACCGCCCTTAAGAATGCCGTCGAAGTGCTCCGCAAACGCGTGGACCAGCTCGGCGTGGCGGAACCGGTGATCCAGGAAGCCGGCGAAGACCGCATTTTGATCCAGCTCCCCGGTTTGACCGAAGCAGAAAAGGATTACGCCCGCCAGCAGATCGAAAAAGCCGCCTTCCTTGAATTCCGCATGGTCCATCCCAACAGCGATGAAATGATCGCCCAGGGCATTATCGAACCGGGCTACGAAGTCATGACCGAGCAGCGCAAGAATTCACGCACCGGCGAAACCCAACTGATCCGTCACCTCGTGAGCAAGAAGCCCGAGCGCGGGCTCACCGGCAAGCATCTCACCCGCGCAATGGTCACTCGCAACCATCTCAGCAACAAGCCCGAGATCGCCTTCGAGTTTGATAGCGAGGGCGCCAAGACTTTCGGTGAGATCACCACCGAATATAGCCCCAAAGGAAACAAATTTTATCAACTGGCCATCGTGCTCGACGGCGAATTGCAGTCCGCCCCGCGCATTATGGGGCCGATCACCGGTGGCAACGGCGTGATTCAGGGCGATTACAGCATCAAGGAAGCATATGACCTTGCTTACGTGCTCGAGAACCCGCTCGAAGCCCCCGTTAAAGTCATTGAAGAACGCACCGTCGGTCCGTCCCTCGGAAAAGATTCCATTCGCAGCGGTGTTAATGCCTCGATTTACAGCGTGGTGGCGGTCGCCGCCTTCATGATCGTCTTCTATTTCTTTGGCGGTGCCGTGGCCGATTTCGCTCTGTTGCTGAACGTCGTAATCACCCTCGGTGTGATGTGCGCCATGGGTGCTACCCTGACCCTGCCCGGCATGGCGGGGTTCGTCCTCAGCGTGGGTATGGCGGTCGATGCGAACGTGCTGATCTTCGAACGTATTCGTGAGGAATTGGCGGCTGGAAAACCGCTCCGCAGCGCGCTGGCGGCCGGTTATAAACGCGCTTTCGGCACGATTTTTGACTCCCACGTCACTACACTAATCTCCGCATTGCTCCTGTATAAAATGGGCACGGGCCCGATTCGCGGGTTCGGCGTGATGCTCACGGTTGGTGTCGCGGCGAGCCTTTTCACCGCACTAGTCGTCACGCGCCTGGTTTTCGACTTCCTGATGGCCAAAAACTTGATGAAGTCGCTGCGGATGATGCCACTGTTGAATCTCACCAAGTTCGATTTCCTCAAATACGCGAAGGTTGCCTGCGTATTCTCTATCATCGTGATCCTCGGCGGGTTCGCCTATGGCATTTTCGCCCGCGGCAAGACGATGCTCGGTGTTGATTTCGCCGGTGGCGACTCACTGACGCTGCAGTTTGCGCAGAAGGTTGAGGAAGACAAAGTGCGCTCGGTTATCGGCAAGCTTGGCCACGAGGCGACTATTCAATATCAAAAGCCAATCGCCGGTGGCGCCCGCGAGACTTTGCAAATCCTCACACCCTACGGGCAGGGCAAGAAAGTCGGCGACGAAATCGTCAAGCAATTCCCGGCTGCCGATTTCAAGGTGATCGGTACCGAGCAGGTGGGCCCTACCGTCGGAAAGGAAATTCAGCGTTCCGCTATCATCGCGTTGTTGCTCGCCATGGTGGGCATTCTCCTTTACGTGGCCGTGCGCTATGAATTTTCGTTCGCCGTTGCGGCAGTCATTGCCACCTTGCATGACGCGTTGTTCACGCTGGGGGTCTTCATGATCGCGGGCGGCCAATTCAGCGCGCCGATGGTTGCTTCGATTCTCACAATCATCGGTTATTCCATCAATGACAAGATCGTCATCCTTGATCGGATCCGTGAAGATCTGAAACTCGGGCTGCGCGGTAGTTTCGGTGAAATCATCAACCTCGCCTTGAATCAAACCCTCAGCCGAACGCTGATTACCGGCGGCTCGGTGATGGTTGCCACGCTGTGCCTGTACATTTTCGGCGGGCCGGTTATCAATGATTTCGCCTTTACGTTTATCGTCGGTATTCTGGCGGGGACGTACTCCAGTCTCTATGTTGCCAGCGGTGTCCTGCTCTGGTGGCACAAAGGCGCGCGGCCGCACATCGGCGCCCGCGTGACTGTGGAGAGCGGCGAAGTGCGTTCCGCCGCCCCAACTCTTAGCAAGCCGCCAGTAGCGCGTCCGGCGGCGTAAAGAGCCGCTCGGGAAAACGAGAAGCGTCAACGGGTAATGCGCGGCTCGAGTGGTCGCATCCGCATCCGCTGCCAGCAGCGGCCGAGGAGCTTTCCGATTTCGCCGAAGAATGTCTGGCGGTCCTGTGGGGTGTAACGGCGGAAAGCAAATAGGCGCAGCTTTCCCGGCAATTCGCGCTTTGCACGACGCAGCCAATAAAGGCAATTCCCGAACCCCAGCAGGAACAAAAGTGGCAGCATTAGTTCGGGACCCGGAGAAAAGCGGATGCCCGCTAGCACGAAAGGAAATTGCACCGACAACAACCACCACACGAATTGGAATCCTCCAATGATCAAACCGAACATCATCAGCGGAAGGATCATAAGGCAGAAAAATGCGCCCCCTTGCGCTCTCCTCGGATCAGGCGCCGTTACCACAAACCATAAGCTAACCCAACCAATGGCGTAGAACTGCAGGACGAAGAACCCGGAATAAATCGCCAGCGCAATAATGCCGCCTCGGCCGCCGCGTTGACCGATGGCGAGCAACAACAAGCCGACCCACAGTAAAACAAAAGTGAACACAAAGGCGCTTCGGTGGTGTCTTCGTGCGGCGGCCAACTGTCCGCGAATAACTTCTCGCACCGTGAGCGGCGTCGACAAAATCATCTCGAGGGTGCCTTGCTCGTATTCACGCGCCAACTGAGTTCCGGCTGCGGCACCGAAGACGACTTGTTGCACCACGCTGAGAGCAATGCCAATGACTACCAGAAATTCCGGTTGAAACCTTCCACTAAGAAACTGCAGGGCAAACATGCTGATCACCACCAGGCTGGCCAGCCAAATGCCCAGCCCTTGCAGGCGTTCGCGTGATGCGAGCCACATGAACGCATTCCGATCCAGCAACTTTTGCCGTAGCTTTAAACGGGTTTCAGGTGTGCCAAGAGACATTGATTTCCAAAAGTCCCGCAAAGCACGCCGCTCCTTCGGCGGTTCATCCTGCCAACGCCGTGGCAGGAGCCAGATCGCAGATCCGATAAACGCCCACGCCATGATCTGCACCCATGCCATGCTCCACCAGAGCGAACCCGAAGGCAGCAGACGGGAAAATCCGACGCTGAGCGGGGAGTAAACGTTGAGCGAGATGCGCGTGATAAAATTCACAAGGGCGGGAGACGCCCCGACCCTGCCCAGCACAACCGCAACCGCCGGAAGAACCATCCAAAAGAGAAGGATAATTAACGTGCCCATCGAACCGGCCTTCTTTCGGTCCCGACAGATCGTCGATGCAAACAGCCCAACACCAGCGGCGCAAAAAAGACTGTTGAGCGCCGAAAACATGTACATTAGGACTTCGCTAAAACGCATTCCTCCCACGATCATGCTCATGCTCAACAACGGCAGAGCGCAGATGGCCGTGTAAAAGCCGCGCACTCCATGAGCAATCAGCTTCCCCATCACTATTTCAAATGGCGAAAGATCAGTAAGGAACAACAACCCAATGGTTCCCGCGCGCTTCTCCTCAGCAATCGAATCCGCCGTTAGTGCAACGCCTGCAAACAGACACATCATCGAGAGCATGCCGCCAAAGAAGTGCATTCCCATCGTTAGCGCCTTTGAACCGCCGAAGTGATAGAATACCGACAGCAGAATCGCAGCCCCGAGTACCACGGCGCTCACGCCCATACGATTCTTCCATGTTAGGGGGGCGCGCGAGAGCACCAGCAATTCTCTTCGTGCAATCGGCAGCGCGAGCATGGGTTTTCTCAGCGATCGAAAAGGGCCCCGTGCATGCCGGACATCGGCTGGCCCCGCTTCTCATCCCAATATTTGAAACCTGCCTTCCAGTCCCAGATCGCCCAGCCGATGCCTTCGCGCTCCGCGGCGCGACGGAATTCCGCATAATAGCGCGCTCGCGATTCCGGATCAGCGCTGGTGTAACAGCCGAACTCGCCGATGTGGATCGGCCGGCCGTGTTGTTCGCCCCAATCGCGCGCGGTGCGCAGCTTTTCAGCAAATGCGCGCGTGCTCGATGGATTTTTTTCAGACGGCTCGGTATTGTACTCCTTGATCCAGCTTACCACGCCTTTATTGCTGACTACCGTTGGCGCGGGCTCCAGCGGAAGCTTCGGCGGGCCGGGAAAAATGATGCCTTTGGTATCGGTCTGCGGCTTGGTCCAACTTGCGCCCTGGTGCGTGAAATAAAAGGGATCGTAGCTGTGGATCGTCACGATGATGTTGCGGTCGTCCTCGGGCAATTGCAGGTTCGGCAACTCCGTGACCTGGTTCCATCGCCCCGGCCCGACAAAGATCGTGCGTTTGGGATTCGTTTTTCGAATCTGGGTGATTGTCTGCGAGTAAATTGGATTCATCACAATCGTCGTGGCTTTGTCCTTGGGTTCGTTGAGCAACTCAAACGCGAGTCCCGCCGGCGCTCTGGCGTAATGCTGAGCCACTTGCCGCCAGATAGCGTAGAACTGGTTCGTGTGCTTGTCCGGATCGGATGTGAACGCATCAAAGTGATGGATGTTGATGAGCACGTTCAAGCCCATGGCGAGTGCATTGGTTACGAGCGGGTCAAGCTTTGCGAAAATCTCCTGCGACAACTGAAATTTCGGTGCCGGGCCTGTGTAATGGTGCCAGCCAACCGGAATGCGCACATGATCGAAGCCCTCGGCACGCATCCGGGCAAGGTCATTGGTCGTGTGGCGCACCGCCCAGCTCTGCCGAGGTGGCACTTCGAGGTAATTCCCGCAATTCGCCCCGCGCGCAAACTGCCGCGCCGCAATGTGTGCGGGCGAGTTAGTGTCCGCAGGGGCCGCGATCAGGTTCAGCGAGGTCGCGAGCAAGAAAGAATGGGCCGATGTGAGAGAAAGCATGCTCACGAGTTGGAAAATGGCGCACAGAG
The DNA here is from genome assembly GCA_035275085.1 of Verrucomicrobiia bacterium. Classification (GTDB taxonomy): domain Bacteria; phylum Verrucomicrobiota; class Verrucomicrobiia; order Limisphaerales; family DATENK01; genus DATENK01. The sequence continues at coordinate 6,139 of DATENK010000208.1, forward strand.
TGTCAAGCCTATGATTTTGTTTGCCTTTAAATGCGCAAACTGAAATAGTAATTTCGCTCCAGATGACAGCGCCTATTGCCATATTCGCATGGTTCGCAAACGTCGCGAATGGCCTTTCCAACTGGCGCCAGGGCGATCTCATGGTACCCGTGCTCATCCTCGTTCTCGGCGTCGCACTTGGACTTTGTCTCGCGGGACTGATGGTGGTGATGCATCACGTGCGCGCTGACAACAATCAAATCCGCCGCGGGGTCCGATTCACTGAACGTCAGCCGCGCAGATTCACCGGCGGCGCAGCCGGCGCGTCCTTTCGCTGGATTGCGATCCGCACCTCGCGCTTGCAGGCGGTGCAAACCGCGCTGCGCGTCACCAAAGCCATGCCATGCACATGGGAGGAAGGTCTGTCCGGGGCGTATGAACAAAAGCTTTTCATTTCCCCGCCGCTTAACGGCTGGGTGCTTGTCGTCGGCGCGCACTTGCCCGAAGCATCCGAGGACGTTGATCGCTGCTTCCGCTTCCTGATCGACCTGAGCCGCAAGCTTGGCCACGTCCAGTATTTCAGCGTGAATCGCGCCCTCAGCCATCACACCTGGGTGCAGGCCGAACAAGGCACCATTCTCCGCGCTTATGCGTGGGCCGGCAAAACGATCTGGAATCAGGGCATCAAAACATCCGCTGAAATCGAACTCGGCCTCAAGTGTTATACATACGGCGAAAGTCCGGAGCGCGCGCCCTTCGGGCAAGGTGATCCGTTCGCGCGCAATACCGACCGCGTATCCCTGCTCGCCTCACGCTGGAGCGTTGATCCAACCACGATCGACCCACGATTGCTCAGCGAGACCCAGGGGATTGCGGGCGAAGTCTCCCGTCCCAGGACACGATCATAGCCGCGAGCATTCCGAGCGCGCC
>DATENK010000209.1:0-2551 GCA_035275085.1 Verrucomicrobiia bacterium
CAAGAAATGGCGCTGGGAGCCCGCCCGGCGCAATTCGTTGGTTGCTGATAAACGTGACGCGCACGAATCCACACGTGGCGTGAGGCTCGAGTTTGAGCAGCGCGCGAACCTCTTCGGCACTCAAATCATTATTCATTCGAGTTTGAACATCGAACATCCAACAAGGACCGTCCAACTTCCAAGCCGGACGTTCGGTTTGCGAGACCGTGAGCGTTGAAGGCAGCCTGAGAAATGCCTACTTGGCGGCAATGCCTTGTGCCCCTACCGGCAGTCCGCCGGCGGTATCAACCAGCGTCAGATTGCCGTTCTTCCAAACGCGAAAAGACGCCACTGATTGGGACCCGCCGAGAAGCACAAACAGCAGGCGGCTGTTAACACTTAGATCCATATCGATGGGCGCGCTGTCCATTCCGGTGTCGGCGGCGGTGGGATTAAGCAACGTAAGTGTTCCGTCTTCGGCGTTGATGCGATAGCTGGAGATGGTTGCGCTGCCGGTATTCGATACAAAGGCAAATTTTCCATTGTTGGTGGTGACCACCCAGCAAGAGGCGGTTTGCGAATTTGCCACTGAACCGCTGATCACACTTAGAGTGCCGTTGTCCTCCGCGTCGTACGAGGAAGCCGCTGATGCGTTGGCCGTCCCGCCGAAAGCTTCTGAGACCATCAGGGTATTGGCGTTGTTAAACACAAAACCAAACGGAGTCATTCCATTGGAAGCATTGTCTATCGGCGGGCTCGGTTGTCCATCCTCATTGATTGTGTAGGTGTTGATTCGGTTCCCGCTTTTTTCTGTTACAACAAGCAAGTCGCCATCGTGACTGAAGCCAATCTGGGCGGGATCAGCTGCGACACCGCCAAGCAACGGCCGAGTGGAGCCTGGCAATGAAGTGAGCGTCCCACCTTCTTCGATTGTAAACCCGGTAATATTTGGAGTTCCACCCTCGTTGAGCACGTACAACAAATTATCGTGGAGCGCCAGGCTGATGGGACGGACACCACCGGAATCAACTACGTCGACAATGTCCAGGCTGTTTTTCCTTATTCTCAAGACCGAGATCTGGTTGCTGCCGGCATTGACCGCATACAAATACTGATTGCCCCGACTCATAATCAATGCGCCCTGCGAAGCGAGTGGATCGGTTGCTGGGTCCGGAGGGTGTGGAGTTGGATCCCCGGCACCGCCAGTCGGAAATTCGCCTGCCGGGGTCAGCCTGCCGTTGGCGTTGCGCCGAAAGGCCGCAATTGTGTTGCTGGTTTGATTTGTCAAAACATACACTGCGCCCGCGTGAAAGTTCTTCGGTCCTCGACCCGCAAATGTTGGAGTGCTAAGCGGCGCCAGCATTAACAAGCCCAGACCTATTGCGATAAACCTTATTTCCCTGCCCATATTTCCTCCGTGGTTTTGTGTTTGATCTTTAATCGCATCTCAGGCTTTCCTTGGTTTTAACTTTCTGCATTAGCGGCTTTAGTTGTGGAACTAATGGCGACGGAGAAAGACCGAACAGGCGTGATCGATATAATCGCCCACGATCCGAAAACGGGTGAGGCAGTCCTCGTAATGAACGAGCCTAACGAGTGGGATGGCTCGGATGAGCAACTGCTTTCGTTACAGGAGCGGTTCAACGCATACCTTTCATTTTTGCTCGATGGTGAAATGGCGGAAGCGCATCCGGAGCTAATCGGTAGCCCAACGCGAATCGAATTGCGTTGCGCGCACATGCCCGACACACGAGCGCTCGAATTGCTCGGTCACATCCACGATCAATTGGCGTTCCAGGAAATCAGAATGGAAGTGGTGGTGCGGGAGACGGCAGGTTAAGCTACAAACTCCGACGGGTTAGAGTCTTGCATGCATCGTCATCCTGACCGGAGTGTAACGAACTCGAAGGATCCCATGGAAGAGCTTTAGATTTTGCGACGGGATTCCTCGACTTCGCTCGGAATGACGCGACTCAAGGCTTCGGAGATTCTAAGCGCGCCAGGAAATCATCAAACAGCGAATCGTAAATTCGGCTGCGCTCGGGGTGATATTGAACCGCGAGTCCGAATGGGTATTTTCGCAGTCGCACCTGCTCGATGATGCCATCGTGCGCGGCCCACGCCTCCACTTCCAAGTCGTCGCCTAATTGATCGATCGCCTGGTGATGGGCGCTGTTCACTTTGGGGAAACGATGCGATGCGCCACGGGCGCTGCGCAACGGCTGAACCTCCCGTTGCTTTTGCTCGGGCAGATTGTGTCCTTTGATGTCGAGCTTGAGCGTGCCGCCGAGTGCGACGTTGAAGACCTGAAGGCCTTTGCAAATTGCCAGAATCGGCAGCCCGCGCGAGAGCGCGTTCTGCACAGCCTGAAACTCCCAGCGGTCGCGTTCCGGGTCGATCTGTTTATCCAACACCGAAGGATCAGGAACGTCCTGCCGCAGGAATTCTGGGGAAATATCGGAGCCGCCTGAAAGCAAAAGGCCGTTCATCTTATCGAGCGGAACATTTCGAGTACGCGCGTTCCAAACTTTGATGTCAGGATGCTTCGCGAAAATTGTGCGAAAGCTCTTTG
>DATENK010000210.1:0-5139 GCA_035275085.1 Verrucomicrobiia bacterium
GATGTGGTCTTTGGTTCGGGCGGCCCGAGGGTCATTTACGGCGACGCTGGCGACAACCTGATCGAAGTATTCGCGACCGACACGGCTGGCAATACATCGGCGGCGGGTACCTTCAGGCTATTCTTGTGAACCGTCAATCAAGGTTGTGCTCGCGGTTGTTGTCGTCCTCGATTCCTGCGGCGTCCGCTTAAAATTCGAGGAGGGCGTCAAAAGTTACTGTAAGACTCATTCTGATTACTGCGGGAAGCTTTCAGTCTGTCACTGCATCAGTTCGATAACATCCCCGCAATTCGAAACAGAATTTCCTCCGGCGAGCGGGTGAGAATAAGCGTTGATTTGCACCTCGATGGTACCGCACAGTGCGGGCGACGGCAGCAAATTTAAGAATACATATGGAAACGAAACTATTCGTCGGCAATCTTTCATGGGATGTCAGTGAAAGCGCACTTGAAGAGGCGTTCGCACAACATGGCCCGGTAAGTGAGGTTAAGGTGGTAATGGACAGAGATACCGGGAAACCGCGTGGATTTGCCTTTGTGACAATGGGGACGAAGGAGGCCGCAGACGCTGCTATCAAGGCGATGAATGGGGCTGAGTTGCAGGGCCGAGCCTTGACGGTGAATGAAGCACGAGCGCGCGAGGAACGTCCGGGTGGTGGCGGCCGCGGTGGCCGTGGCGACCGAGGCGGCGGCGGCGGGCGCGGCGGTGGTTCGCGCCGCTACTAGGCGAAAGCCTTTCAAGGAGGCGCGCCGGACTGGGGCCGCGGAATTCCGCGAACGCGGCGCGCGAAGCAGGCAAAGGCGGCCGAGGGGGGAACTTCCGTGCATCCAACGCGCTGAACGTCCAACGCCCAAATGTTCAACGGAGTGGAAAAAGACCTTGACCCTGACGTTACGGGAGGGTGGAAAGTGCAAACCGGTGCAGGCTGTGGTGGCTTGCCCGGAAAACAAAAACAACGATGGCCTATACAGTCAGGCAAGTGGCCGCGATGTCGGGCGTCAGCGTGCGCACTCTTCATTTTTACGATGAAATGGCGCTGTTGAAGCCCGCATACACCAAGGCGAACGGCTACAGAATCTACGAAGAGCCGCAACTGCTGATGCTCCAGCAAATTCTCTTTTACCGGGAGTTGGGCTTCGAGCTGAAGCGCATCAAGGAGATCCTGAGGCAGCGAAAGTTCGAAAAAGTCGCCGCGCTCAACTCACACCGGCAGATTCTGGAAAAGAACGTCGCGCGGACGCGCACGCTGATTGAGACCATCGATAAAACCATCAGGCACTTGAAAGGAACAAAGAAGATGAAGAATGAGGAACTGTTTATGGGTTTCAGCGTCGGCGCAGGAAAAGACCGGTTCAATGAAGGGTTTACCCACGACGGCACGAGGATTGATTGCAAGGTGTCAGGCAAGGACACCGGGGGCGCCATGTGTGTGTTGGAGGTGAACAACACGGGATGGGCGCGCCATGTGAACCGAGACCAGGACGAATGGATTTACGTCGTCGATGGCGAGGTGGAGTTGGAGATTGCCAAGAAGCGGTTCCGCCTCGGAGCTGGTGAATCCATGTTCATCCCACGCAACGTAGAGCATGCCTGGGGCGGTGTCCCAGCCAAGATCATCAATACCTACCAGCCGGCGGGTAAAATCGAAGAATTCTTCCAGGCGATTGCCAAATACAAAGGCCTGCCGACGCGCAAGCAGGCGATTGAGAAAAGCTACACGACCGAACAGCGAGACGGATTGATACGGATCTTCGAAGCGCACGACATGACAGTGACTGGCCCGCCACTGGACGTTGAATGAATTTGCTACTCGTTCGAGAGGTCGACGTCCAACATCGAACACGCGATTTCCAAGGCTGATCCGCAGGCAAGGGAAACAGATACGGCTTCATGGCATGGTGGGCAGTGCGGGTGAAGCCAAAGCGGTGTCGCCGCTTCGTTCTGCCACCGGAGTCCACATTAAGGTTTCGTTCGGTCTTGCTTTCGCACGGTGTTGAACGCGTAATTCACGGCGGTGATCATTGGCGTTCCAAAAGAAATTAAACATCTGGAATTTCGCGTGGCGCTGCCGCCGTCGGCCGCCTATCAACTGATCCGGCGAGGGCACGAAGTGTTCGTGGAGACGAACGCAGGAGCCGGCTCCGGTTATCCGGACAGCGATTACGAGCAGGCGGGCGCGACTATCCTCAAGGAGCACGCAGCGGTGTTCGGCAAAGCGGAATTGATCGTGAAGGTGAAGGAACCGCAGCCTGCCGAGTATCCCTTGCTCAGGCGGGGCCAGCTTCTATTCACTTACTTGCATTTGGCCGCCAGCCGGCCATTGACGGAGGCATTGCTGAAATCGGGCACCACCGCGCTGGCGTATGAAACGGTGGAAGTGAATCGACGATTGCCGTTGCTGGAGCCGATGAGCGAAATCGCAGGACGCATGTCGGTGGTGGTCGGCGCATATTTCCTCGGGAAACATTGCGGAGGCAGCGGCGTGTTGCTCGGTGGCGTGCCCGGGGTGTTGCCCGGGCGCGTAGTGGTCATCGGGGGCGGGGTTTCCGGCATCAACGCCGCGCGGATGGCGACGGGGATTGGATCGGATGTCACGGTATTGGAAGTTGATTTGGAACGGATGCGGTTTTTGGACATTACATTGCACACGGCGCATACGTTGTATTCGAACGAAGCGCACCTGGTTGAGTTGCTGCCGACGGTGGACTTGCTGATCGGGGCGGTGCTTGTGCCCGGGGCCAAGGCCCCCAAGCTAATTCGTCGGGACATGCTTCGCCGAATGCGGCGCGGCAGTGTGGTGGTGGACATTGCGATCGACCAGGGGGGTTGCCTCGAAACCTCACGACCGACGACGCATGATGCTCCAGTTTTTGAAGAGGAAGGGGTGGTGCATTATTGTGTCGCGAACATGCCGGCCGCGTACGCCCGCACAGCCACGCAGGCGCTTACGAATGTGACGTATCCGTATATTGAGGTGCTCGCCGATTGCGGGCTCGAAGAAGCGTGCCGGAGGAGGCCTGCGCTAGTCGGCGGAATCAATACCGTCGACGGGAAGTTGACCTGCCGCGCGGTGGCAGAGGCGCACGGGTTGGAATATTCGGGCGGGATGGAAGCGAGTCCTAATGCGTAATGCATGAGGCGTGATGCATATCAGAACTTCGATTACAGGCCGCGGAGGCGGTAGAAGGCGTTGCTGCCGGCGGCGGAGTTGGTGACGGAGAATTGATCGCCGAGAATGCCTTTTTCGGCAGTATTTACGGACCACGGAGCGGGAACCGCCGGAGCTTGTTCGAGGACGAAGGCGGCAGCATTGGTGGACCAGGTGAGGGTCACGCTGGTGGGTGGCGTTCGGGCGATTCGGAGCGTGGGTGCGGGTTCGTCGGCGTCCAGGATTGAGTTGGCATTACGATCGATGGCCATGCGAGAGCCAGTCCCGGGCGGGACCCCCATGAGAGTGACAGTGTCTCCCGCGAGGACCTTGTTGCGGAGTTGCGCACGGGTGAGCGGCGGTGAGTTGGTCGAATCGAGACGATACAGATTCTGCGAGGGCTGATAGAGCAGACCGCGGAACGTTCCGTCGATCGTGCCTTTGACGACGAGCTCGATGTTCGTGAGGACGTTGGCTTGCGCTTCCAGGAGGTTCCAGTCGTTCACGGCGCGGGTGGAATTGACGTTGGCGAGGGTCAGCGTGCGGCTGTAGCCTATGGCGGGGGCCATGCCCGTGTCCAAACACAGAACAAAAGCCTCGATGTTGTTTTTGATGGTCGCGTTGTTACGGAAGTTTTGAAAGACAGGCCGGGAAATAAAAACGAAGAGATTAGGATCGATCCCGTCGTGAACGATCCCGAACCCACCGATGCTTTGTACGTTCGTGCCCGGATTGAAGTTCATTTTTTGATAGATGTTCCGCAGGTGAGGGATTTTGAAATCCTGCGATTCCTGCAACGCGGACGCGGGGATAATGGCGCGCGCGGTGCCGGTGGGCAAAGCGTGACAGGTGTTACAAGAAAGGCCGCTGGTATATTGATCGACGGTGAAATTCGTGAAGCCAGCCCGCGGATTGCCGTTTTTGAAAGTGGCCGGCAACGTGCGATCCAGGTTTTGGTTGGGGTTGGGTTGGAAGACCACGGTATTGATGTAATCGCGGTAGGCCTGGATATCCGCGGCGGAAAGGATCGTGCCGCCGAGCAGGCTGTCAAAGGCGCCGTTAAAATGGAGAAAGTTGGTGCGATCGCCGCGCCAGTGGAGGGGATCCAGGCCACGCAGCCCGCGCAGGGTTTGGGTGACCATGGGCCCTTTCATAGGATGAAATGAACTGGTGACAGTCGGCAGGCCGGGCGCAATCGTGACGCGGTTTGAGGCCATCTGTCCGCCGGGATCACCCAGATCCCACGCGATCATGTCCATGTCCGCATCGATGTGGCAGGATGCGCAGGAAACACTTCCGTTGCCGGAAACCTTCGCGTCAAAAAGAAATCCGCGTCCGGCGCGAACAACTGGCGGCGTAGGATCAAAACTGCCGACCGGCACCTCGCGGGTGACGGAGAAGGCAGGCAAACCGACAACTGTTATGGAATTTGCGAATCGGTTCAGAACGTACAAGGTTGAACCGGGTTTCACGGCGAGGCCGCGCGGGCCTTTCTTAGCGCGTGGATTTGCGGCCGAGCCGGGTTCGGCGGGATTTATGTCCAGACGTTTTGTAACGACGCCCGAATTGGCGTCCACCTGCGCAATGCGGTCGCTGCCGAAAGCCGTGAGAAAGAAGCTTGCGCCGCTGCCGCCAAAAGCGATTGCGGTTGGCTGCGCCAATGCGTTCGTTTGATCGGTAAAATTTGGATAGTTGGTCACGCTGCGCCCGGCTTCAAGATCGTAGGATGTCACCAGTCCGGTGGTGGGATTCACGCGCGTGACGCGATTCGTGACAAACGCACCGCGAATGACAGGCTCAAAATGCGTGAGATTGCGGGCTTCAGTATTCGCGACGAAAAGCTCTCCGTTGTCGGGCCGGACGGCCAACGCGAAGTTTATAGTCCCCACGCGCGGAAAATAGCGCGCGACCGTGAGCGTGGACGTGTCGATTTCGACGATGTCATTGTCGGGCATGACGTACCGAATGTCGTTTGTATGGGCGGGGTCGGT
>DATENK010000211.1:0-5120 GCA_035275085.1 Verrucomicrobiia bacterium
GTTCCGGAAAATTTAACGCACGAAGCGGTGCTGACTGCCGCGCGTCAAGCGCGTCCCGCAAACCTCGAGACGATTGAACTCTTCGACGTCTTCCGCGGCCAGAACGTCCCGGCCGGCCAAAAGAGCATGGCTTATGCGTTCACGTATCGCCATGCCGAACGCACCCTGACCGACGCCGAAGTCAACACGGCCCACGAACAACTCGTTGCGCAGTTAAAGCAAAAGCTAGGTGCAACGATCCGCGAGTAATCACCAGCGGGTAGCTCTCAAAAAGGCGATCAGGTCGGCGAGTTCTTGTTTCGTGATCTGTTGATCAAGACCCTGCGGCATCACCGAAACGCTGCCGGGGCGCATTTCCGCGATGTCCGAGCGGGGCACGCGCACTTCCAGATTTGCGCCCGTGCCGAGGATGACTTCGTCGGCCGAATCTTTGCGCAGAACGCCGCTGTATTCGTCGCCGGCTTTGGTACTGACTATGACCGGCTCAAAGCTGCGGACGAAGCTGGCGCTAGGATAAAGGACGGATTCCAAAAGGTCGCGGTCGGTGCGGACCTGCCCGATACGTGTAAGATCAGGGCCAAGCGTGCCGCCGAGATAACCGATGGCATGGCAAGTCGAACACGCAGCTTTCGTACTGTTGAAGACGGCCTGGCCGCGGCGAATGTCGCCGTCCTTCAACGAACCCAAAAGTGCTTCCAGATGCGCCTTCTGTTTCGCGACATCCGCGTTCAGGGATCCACTCAAGGCGTTGAGTTCCTTTTGGACCGGTTCGGGGAATTTGGCGAGGCGTTTCAGAAGATCGGGGTAGAGACCTTTCGTTTCGCGCAGAGAAGAGAGGAGCGTCTCACCAACTTTTTCATCCGAGCAATTTTCAAATGGCGCGAGCACCTTCGGCAGGTCGAGTGGCCCGGCTTCTTTCAGGCGCGGCGCAAGGGTCAGCAACTGATTTTTGTTTAACTTCGCCTTTGCCAGTGCATTGCCATCCAGCTTCGCGCAAACGAGCTGGAATGAGTCTGTCGACATCTCATGCCCGGTCCCAGGCAAAGCCGCCAGTGCTTCGAGACGCACGGACAGCGGAGTTGCTTTCAGCGCTTCGGCGATCTTCGGCGCATGTTCCTTGGCGAAAGTCAGCGAGCGACACGCCGCGATGGCTTCGCGAATGCATTGTCCGTCGCGATGAAGCACGTCAATGAGACCATTGACCCATTCCTCCGGCGCGGCCTTCAAGCCCGACTTCGCCATAGCCCGCAAGGCCACGTCACAGCGCTCGGTGTGCACCAAATCCGCGATGAGATCCTGGATGGCTGTATTGCGGGCGAGCGAGGCGAGTTGTTGCGGATCGACATCGGCGTCGCGGAAGTATTTGGCGAGCTTCTCGCCCCATTCAGCGTGATGGCTCACGATCCAATAGGCGGTGTCTTTCAGCAGCGGGTCTTTCGAATCGAGATACTTGATGACCGCCTCTGCTTGCAGGTTGCCATTGTCCATTTGGTCCAGCGCGATCAATGCCGCGCGTTGAGTCTCGACGCTCTTCGCTTGCAATCCCGCCGCTGTCGTCTTTGCATCGGCGATCTCAATCAATGCATACGTGATCGAATGCTCCAGCGCCCGATCGTGTTTGGTCGCGGCAGCTTCGAGCAACGCGGGGACAGCTTTCGGATCGCCGATCCTGCCCAGCGCTTCCGCCGCTATCCGTTGGGTGTGCGGATTTGAGTCCTTTAATTTTGGGATGACTGTCGGAAGCGTCTCGGTATCCCGCCATAAGCTGATGCCGTGCAAGGCTGCTTGCTGGACCACGGGATCCTTAGTGTTGAGCGAAGCGTGGACGCCTGCTCGATCACCGCGGCGGATTAAGGCCCAGATATCATTGGGGTTTGGCTTGGGAATGGGCGTCGCGTTTAGTTTGCGGATCCGATAAATCGCGCCGAGCACGTCCGGCTTAGGCAATTGGGACGTCGGACAACACAGCTTGTACCAGCCGCCCGTGTCCATTACCAGCAAGCTGCCATCAGTGGCTTCAATCACGTCCGTCGGATGGAAATCCGTGTTGTCGGAGACGAGGAAATCCGAGTCCCGAGTCTTGTAAGTCGCGCCATCCGGCTCGAGCACGTGCCGCGTGATCTTGTGCAGGTTAAAATTGCAGGCGAAGAGATTGCCCTGGTAATCGCTCCCGAATGCGCCGGACTCATATCGAGTCAGTCCACACGGCGCCGCCGGGCCAAGGTGTGTCAACACCGGCATCACTTCGCTGCTTGTGCGTTTATGATCGTCGATCACGTCGTGAACCTTGCCGTAAACGCCACCATAAATTGCGTGGACCAGTCCGTCGCGTTTGCCTCCTCCCGGGTGCTGAAAAAAGGTGGTCGTAAAAATCCGTTCACCGCTTGGCGTGAAAACGACGTCGACCGGGTTATCCATCCCCCCTGTCATTACAGGTTCAATGCCGCTCCCATCGGGACGCGCGCGGAAGATATGGGCGGCACGTGTTATGAATGGCGCTTTGCCTTCGCGTTCGTAAGTCTGCTTTGCGAAGGCGCCTTTGCACCAATAGATCCACCCGTCGGGTCCGCGATACGGCCCATGCAAATCGTTCGCGCAGCCGGTCAGCGTCTTGCCTTTGAACCACTCTTCGCGCTGATCGGCAACGCCGTCGTTGTTCGTATCGGTTAACTTCCAAATGCTGGGCGGAGCCGCGACGTACAGCGACCCGTTCAACCACATCGCGCCTTCCGGGAACATCATCTTGTCCGCAAACACAGTCATCTTGTCGAAGCGCCCATCGCCATTCGTATCCTCAAGCCGCACGATGCGATGCGGTTTATCCACGACTTGTTTTTCTGTCTTGTCGTTCGAGCCAGAGGAATCGGCCACATACAGCCGGCCCTTCTCGTCGAAATCGGCGACAATCGGCCGATCGACGAGCGGTGGTCCTGCTACGCGCTCGATCACGAACCCATCGGGTACGGTGAAGGTTTGGGGCTCGATCTTGATCGTCGCGGCCTTGACACACACGACGAAGCAGACAGCAGTGATGATTTGCAGTCGCATAATCAGCGATTGTAAATCGATGCCCCCCTTCCGCAATCTCATTTAACGGGCGCGAGCCTGTGTGCCTGGGCGATAGCCGGCTTTGATTTCGATGATGTCCGAAGCTGCGATTTTTAGGCCGGAAAGAATGCCGCTTTGGACCTGAAGGCCGTCTTTGTTGACCGCGATTTGGTTGAGGCGTAAGCGCGAGTCGTCGCGCGTGATCAGTTCGTAGGCCGCGGGACCCGCTTTCAGATTGCGCAAAACAGCCGCGAGCACCTTCGGTTGATCAAAACTTTTGATGCCGAACAAGACGGAGTACAATCGAATGCGATTGTCTTTAAGACTACGGAATTCGCCTTCGATGAAGTCTTTGTTCTGGAGCAGCAAGCCGGTGCGATTCGCCTGTAACGCCCCGAGGTTTTCGGAAGTGAGTGAGTTGAAGAAGATGCGGGACACATTGATCGTCGAGAGGTTCGCAGGCACGCTGGCCTTGACGAAGGTGATGGAACTTTCGTCGCTCGTCTGAACTTTCCGCGCCAGAATGGAGCCGTCCACCAGCATCACGCCAGGGGGTATCCGGTAATACGCGAGCGCGCTGCTTGGATCCGGCGGTGTACCGGGCGTGAAGCAGGCTTTGGGAATGATTGTGCGGGGCGTCGAGGGGCTGCTCCAGTACAGCTTCGCGACTGCCCGCGCCGTGCTGTCGAACACTTCCATGCGAAAGTCGTAACGCTGTCCCGCATACAGCACCATCGGGATACTTGCCAGATTCATGAACTCTTCCTTCCATGCGTCAATCACGAGATTTGTATTGATGAAAAGTCGGACGCCGTCATCGGTGACGGTGTGGAACGTATAATGTTCAGTAAATTGCGGCGTTAACGTGCCCAGCCAGCGGACGCTGAAGTGATCAGAGTTCAGGCCAATGAACGGCGCCGCTTCGCCCCAATCGTAGTCGACCGTGGCATCGTACCGGACTTTGAATGCGCCCGTGTGGTCCGGCTCGTTATAATAGAGGCCAAGCAAACCGTTTGTCGGCGCCGCGTTCCCACCGGATACCGAGTTCGTCGCGATGTTCGTTGCCGCGGGCGGTTGAAAGCGGATGCGCATCAGGTTCGGGAGCTCGACGCGATTAGTCGCGTCATCGTTGATGACGACGAAGGCGCCGCTATCGAGTTGAATATCGCCTTCGAACTTCGATCCGGAACTCGCTTCAATCACGCCATGCGCGGCGTGAAGGCGGAAGGCCGCAAACAGCAGAAGGCTTACTAACAGCACTCTCATGCTGCTCCGTTATACAGCATTTCGGGTGCGCAGTGCGACGAGGATTTTGCGATGCGCGCTGGAAAATGGCAGCTCGTCGAGGCGGGCCAATGGCAGCCATTTGCCTTCGATGCCGGCCTTTCGTTCGACGAGAAAAGCTTCAACGGCAATGCGATAGCGGGTGATCGTGTGTTCGAAGGCGCAAAGACGGGCGCCTTTCGCCACGCTCTTTTCCGCATTTGGAAATTCCCATAGGCGTGCGTTCACAACGTCGTGCGGCCGTTGTCGAACCAGATATCGACCTTTATGGTGATACACAAACACCTGTGAGCGACGCCGCGTTACCGCAGCACGTTCAGGCTTGGCGGGGAATTGTTCTATGCGACTCGACTTGCGAGCCAGACAGCGGCTCGCCACCGGACATTGCGCGCATCTTGGGTCGCGTGGCGTGCAAATCATTGACCCGAGTTCCATCAGCGCTTGATTTAGCGCGCCGCACGCACCAGACACGCGAATGCCATTCGAAAGCGGCAGTCCGCAGCCGCTTTGATCTGCGGCGACTCGTACGAGATGCGCAGCGGACTCCCACAAATTGTCGTTCGTCGCGAAGACTCGGCTCAGTACCCGCCGAACGTTGCCGTCCAGAATCGCTGTCGGTTGATTAAACGCGATGCTGCAGATTGCGCCCGCGGTGTAACGGCCGATGCCTGGCAGCGCCAGCACGTCTTCAAAACTTTCCGGAAACGGCTTCCCGTTAAGGGATTTTGCGGCGCGATGCAGATTACGCGCGCGCGTGTAATACCCAAGCCCTTCCCAGAGTTTCAGGA
>DATENK010000212.1:0-4487 GCA_035275085.1 Verrucomicrobiia bacterium
GCATTTGATTCAGCGGCTTCTGAAAGTGGCGGCGATAACGCCGTTTTCACGGTGACACGCACCGGGACGCTCGGCACACCGCTCGACGTGTTCTACACCGTCGGTGGCTCGGCGCAGCCGGGTCTCGACTATACTCTCCCGGCAAGCCCCGTTCGCATTCCTGCCGGCTCAGCGTCCGCGCAGCTCGTCCTGGCGCCTATCAACGACGGCCAGCGCGAGCCTCTGGAGACGGTGATTATGACCGTGATCGGCTCCGCGCAATATGTCGTGGGCGCGGCAGCTTCGGCAACGGCGACTATTGCCGATGACGACAACTCAGTACCGCAGGTGCAGATCGCTTCACCTGCCGACAATTCGCGTTTCACCACACCGACGAATATCACGATCAGCGTGGTGGCAACAGATGCTGACGGTCCACTCGGCAAGGTTGAGGTTTTTGCAAATAACACCAACAAGCTTGGCGAGGACCTGACATCGCCCTTTTCGCTCACGTGGACGAATCCACCCGTCGGCAGTTATGTCATTACAGCGCGAGTGACCGATGATGTCGGCGCCACCGCAGCCTCTACTCCGATCAGAATCGTGGTGGCCACACCGGGATTCGCGGACATGTTCGCAGATCGCGGCATCATGGCGGGCTACACAAACTATTTTACGGGCAACAATTCGACGTACACCAAGGAACCTGGTGAGCCGCGGCATCATCACAATGGCAATGGCAACGGCACGCGCTCCGCGTGGCTAAGCTGGACTGCGCCGTCTTCAGGCACAGTGACCATGAATACGATCGGCAGCGGCTTCGATACAGTTATGGTCGTCTACACCAACGCGAATCCTGCGTTTCCAACGGTGTCCAACATCGTGCGTGTGGTGAGCAATGACGACGTCAATAACACCAACGTAAATAGCCAGGTCGTGTTTAGTGCGGTAGCGGGCGTAGCTTATGAAATCGCGGTGGATGGCTACGTCGCCGGTGTCGGTGGGCCTTTGGTGTTTCGAATGAATCTGCCCAATCCAAATCCGATCATCCTGCTGAATCCCACGAACCAACTCGTGAACCCCGGCGCCGCGGTGACGTTCAGCGTCACAGCCGGCGGCCCTGGGCCGCTGCGTTACCAGTGGCGGTTTGGCACTTCCGATATTCCGAACGCCACGAACACCACTTACACCATCAACAACGCTCAAGCCGCGAACCAGGGCATTTACACGGTCCTGGTCAGCAACAGCGCCGGCGCCGTAAGCAGTTCTCCGGCGACGCTTTCTTTGCGTCCACCGCCATCGATCACCGGACCATTATCGAACAAAGTCGTTAATCCGGGCGGCAGCGTCACGTTCAGCGTTGGGGTCACGGGTAGCGGCCCATTCACTTATCAGTGGCGGTTCAACGGCAATGTCATCTCGGGCGCCGCAAGTTCCTCTCTCTTCCGAAATAATCTCCAGCATCTCAGCGGGGGCACTTATGCGGTCACCGTATCCAACGGCGCCGGCTCGACGACATCTGAAGCCGAACTTATCGTGCGTCCGCAGATTGCGCGCGCAGAAATATCAAATGGTGTTCTGCTTCTCTCGATCGATGCGACGCCGGGTAAAACGTATTCTCTCCAGAGTGGAACTAACTTGCTCAATTGGTTGGATATGCAGTCACTGACACCGTCAGGTGTGCGCACGGAATTTCAGACGCCGATCACGCCGACGAACCGGCTGTTTCGTTTGCGCCTGCCATGAGCGACGAGCAGCGAAAGCGTTTTCGCTGGCCGTGGTTTGTACTCGCGGGCGTGGTGCTGTTCTTTGTCGCGAGCATTGCCTGGCTGATGGTTTTTGTACAACGCGTGAAACGCATCAAGGCGAGCACGGAGGAAATGACCAACTCGCACTCTAACAACGCGCCAGCAAAGCAATAGGAAATGTTTTCAGAATCTCGGACAGCCGATTACTGCTGACGATTTCTCCCGTGAAAAGATTTTGAAGCCCCGCTGCTTCGATTCCGAGTGTTGCGTCTTTCCACACCGCCCCTAACGGTGCCGCCAGCTTGCCGCCGCATAAGTTCGAAATTAGCCGTGGCGCGATCACGATCACGGTACGATCCTCCTGTTTGCGGGCAAAAGCGCACACATTCGCGATCGTGGCCCCAATCGGCACGTAATCGCCTTTCTCAAATAACTCACGATTTTCATTGCGAAATTGAAGCGTTCGCCAAATCACAAATAGCTTACTTTCCTCCGGCGTGTTTCGCTTAAGCTTAAGCAGAAGTTCATTCCTCAATTTGTAATCCACGGGTCGACGATTGTCCGGATCCACCAAATTGAAATCCCAAAGCTCTGTCCCCTGATAAAAATCCGGTACCCCGGGCGATGTCATTTTCAGCAGCACCTGCGAAAGCGAGTTATAGTGTCCAAAGAACGCCACACGTGATTGAAATGCCTCAAACTCCTTCCACCAGGGATTGCCCGGCGCAAGCAGGCGCCGAACAAAGTCGAGGGTGGCTCGCTCATATTCCTCATTCGGGTCCGTCCAACTCGTGTTTGCCTTTGCCTCGCGCATCGCTTTTGTCATAAATGCGCAAATCCGGTCCGCAAACCCTTCAAGTCCCGCGTCCCATGCCCCGACCAACGTCTGGAATAACATATATTGGTCGTTCGCTGTCGGAGCCCGTGTCGGCTGGATCCATTTCGATACGACGCCGCGCCATTCCTCGGGCATTTCAGATAAGACGTTCAGCCGAGCCCGCAAATCCTCGCCTCGTTTAGTATCGTGCGTCGCGGTCGCCAGCAGCGAATGGGGCCAGTGTTTTTGCTTCTCGATATTGTACCGATGAAAGTCCTCTACGCTCGTGCCGAACTTTTCCGGGCTGCCGCCAACTTCATTCAAGGATAGCAATCGGTTGTAATTATAGAATGCCGTGTCCTCCAATCCCTTGGCCATCACCGGCCCGGTCAACTGCTGGAATTTCATTACGAACTGCCGGTCCGGTATTTTCATGAGCAGCACGTCGCCCACGAACTGCATCGCCGGGCCATCCGCCTTCACAGCGGCTATGTATTTCGGATCCGGATCTGTCCTGTCCGTGGCGTAAGTCCGATACACGGGGAAAGCAGCCGCTGTTTCGGCAATCGCCGCTCGCAAATCGGCTAGCGTAAAATCCTGCCCTTGCGGCTTAGCCTTCAGGTGATGCGCCAGCGTGTTGATCTCGCTCTGGAACGACATCGCGAGGACCTTCTTCTTGCTCGCATAAACAATATCGGCGAAATCGTCGGTGCAACCCGTCACGTCCTGATAGACCTGCGTCATCGCAGCTTCATTTCGCTGATCGACGAAAATTCCATTCAGCCGGTTCAGAAAATCATAGCCCGTCGTGCCGTCGACCGGCCAATCGCCTGGGAGCGGTTCATCGCCCGTCAGGATTTTTTCGGCCAGAACGTAAATCGGGCCACGGTTCTGCAGACGCTCGAAGTATTGCTTTGGATCCCATAAACCATCCGGGTGGTCGATGCGCAAGCCGGTGACCAATCCCTCGCCAATGAGGTCGAAGAGCAGCTTGTGCGTCGATTCAAACACTTCCTCGCGTTCCATGCGCAACGAAACCAGCTCCGTGATGTCGAAGAACCTCCGATAATTGATCTCGTGCGGCGCCACCCGCCAGTAGGCCAGGCGATAATGCTGCTCCTGCAATAACTGATGCAGATGCTTTAACGACGCCTTGGATTCCGGTGCGATGGGGAATTTTTGATCGTGGTACGCAATTACGAATTCGCCATTTTCTTCCGTGACATGCAGCTTGCCAAGCACCTTCCAATAGTGGTCCTCAAGCACGGGCAGGAGCACCTTATTGCGCAATCCTGGCGTAGGTGGGTCCCAATCGATATCAAAGAACTTTGCGTAGTCGGATCGCGGCCCATTTTTCAGAACGTCCACCCACCACTGATTGGTCAGCGCGCTCCCCATATGGTTCGGCACCATATCGAGCAGCAACCCCAATCCGCGGTTACGCGCTTTGCCACTGAAGCTCCTGAATCCCTCCAAACCTCCGAGGGCGGGACTCAATTCGCCAAAGCAACAAATATCGTAGCCATGCGTGCTCTGCGCGCCGGCGCGAAATAACGGCGAAGCATAGCAATCGCTGATGCCGAGTTGTTTTAGATAATCGAGACTTTCCCGCGCGGCCGCGAAGGTGAACTCATGGTTGAACTGCAACCGGTACGTCGCCACCGGCACGCGCTTGGAATTCATGGTCAGGCGACCGCCAGTTCCGGCTCGTGGCGCGCTTTCGGCACTTCGACCAGTTGCGGCGCGAATCGCAGTTGTTCGCCGAGATGGCGCAACTGCTCCAGCCAGCGCCGCGCATGATCATCCCCATGTCGCGCGCGTTCCTGAAATTCCGGCATGGTGTTCCGCAGCATTTTCCAGAACAGATGCTGTACACGCCACCAGTTCATATCCAAAGGCAGGCCTTGTACGATGCCCGCCACTTTCGCCACTTGCCCGGTAAA
>DATENK010000213.1:0-5872 GCA_035275085.1 Verrucomicrobiia bacterium
CGGCGTGACTCTTTTCGCATCTTCTACGACGCAGAACATCGGCAGGGCGACATCCATTTCACATGGCGTGCCGAAATCGTCGGCGAACCTTCAGGGCGAATCGTGTTCACGATGGATGGCGTCGCCCGGAAAACATTCCTCAAAAATCGGATCGGCTTTTGCGTGTTGCATCCGATCCGCGAATGCGCCGGCGCCGTTTGCCGCGTTCGGCGCGCCGATGGCACCCTCCAGACCGCGAATTTTCCGAAGTTCGTAACGGCCGAACAACCGGTAGCGGGGTTTTCGGACATCGTGGAGCTGGCGCACGAAGATGTTCCTGGACGTTGGATTGAACTCAAATTTTCCGGCGATCTCTTCGAAGCCGAGGACCAGCGCAACTGGATTGACGCGAGTTACAAAACCTACTGCACGCCGTTGCGCCTGCCGTTCCCGGCTGAAATGCGCGCTGGACAGCGCCTGCCCCAGCAAGTGGCTCTGGAAATTAGCGGGACAGCGATTGTTCGCGCGGCCGCGGAAAGTGACACCATTGACATCGAGGTGAATACCGCCGCCGCTACGCCTTTGCCGAAGCTTGGCCTGGGCGTCAGCAGCCTTAACCAACCTCTGTCCGCAGTCGCGCGTGACCGCCTCAGCCGCTTGAATTTGGCACATCTGCGCGCCGACCTGCGCCTGGCGTCGGCCGATTGGAAGCAGGAATTTGCGCGCGCAGCAAGCGAAGCTAATGCCCTCAACCTGCCATTGGAAGTCGGGCTTTTCCTGCCGGCCGACTCAAGTGTGCTCTGGCCGGAACTGCGCACCCATCTGCGGCAACCGCGCCGGGGGATCGCGCGATTTTTGGTGTTCGCGGAAGGGGAAAAGAGCACCAGCGCTCGTGCCCTCGGCCTCGCGCGCCAGCATCTCGCCGACTTTCGGGCCCGCATCGGCGCCGGAACCAACGCGGACTTCTACCAGCTAAATCAGTCGCGCCCGCCCCACACGGCTGCGGATTTTATCATGTGGTCGATGAACCCGCAGGTGCACGCCTTCGATCTGGTATCGATTGCTGAAACACCCGAAGCCATCCGCGCGCAACTCGATTCGGCCCGTGAATATTTTTCTGGCAAGCCGCTGGTCGTCTCACCCGTTACGCTCAAACCGCGGTTCAACCCGGTGGCAACCGGGCCTGAACCGCCCGTGCCGGCCGGTGAATTGCCACCGCAGGTCGACCCGCGGCAGATGAGCCTCTTCGGCGCCGCGTGGACGCTCACCGCGTACAAGCATCTTTCTGAGGGCGCAGTTGAGAGCGTCACGTTTTACGAAACCGCCGGCTGGAGAGGCATTCTGGAAACGGATGATGGGCCGCCAGTGCCACAGAAGTTTCCTTCCGTGCCGCGCGGAGTTTTTCCGATGTATCACTTTTTCGCGGATCTTGCTGAGTTCGCCGGCGGCGAATCGCTGGCTAGCGTTTCGACGAGGCCGCTGGCTGTGAACGCGTTGGTTCTGCGCAAACAGAGTCGGATCGCCCTGCTCATGGCTAATCTTACGGACACCAAACAAACGGTGAAGCTGGCGGGGACAGCCGGCTTTCTCACACGTGCGCGCATCCTCGATGCGACAACAGCCGATCTCGCGATGCGCGATCCGGACGCCTTTCGAGAGCGATGGACGAAGGCCGGACCAAATATCGAGCTGCCTCCGTTTGCCTATTGCCTGCTCAGTGGCGATGAGCCCGAGCCTTGAAACGCGGCCGCTGCTGGCCATGCGCGGGATTCACAAACGGTTTCCCGGCGTGCATGCATTACGTGGTGCTGATTTGGACCTGCGGCCAGGGGAAGTGCACGCCTTGGTGGGCGAGAACGGGGCGGGCAAAAGCACATTGATGCACCTGCTTGCCGGCGTATACCAGCCGGATGCGGGCGTGATCGATTTTGACGGCGGCAAAGACGTTCGGATCGCTGACGAGCACATAGCGCAAACATTGGGTATCGCCATTGTGTTTCAGGAGCGCAGTCTTTTCAACGACCTGACCATTGCCGAAAATATCTTCGCCGGCCGCCAGCCGACCGATCGCTGGGGCCGGATTAAACGGAGCGAACTCTTTGCGCAAGCGCGGCATTGGATGCAGCGCGTCAATCTGGCCGTTTCGCCAACGACTGTGGTACGCGAATTATCATCGGCGCAGCAGCAGATGGTTGAGATCACCAAGGCGCTCTCGCTCCGAGCCAAACTGATGATCTTCGATGAACCGACAGCCGCCCTGACCGATACCGAGACGCGCGCGCTCTTCGGTGTCATTGAGCAACTGAAGCAGCAGCAGGTGGGAATCATTTACATTTCACATCGCCTCGAAGAAATTTTTCAGGTCGCGGATCGCGTGACCGTTCTGCGCGACGGCGAAAACCAGGGGACATTTGCCGTAGGCGAGACCAACCCGGAGCATCTGATCTCACGGATGGTCGGCCGCGAGTTAATGCGCTGCCGGAGGGCAGACGGCCCCGATGATGGTCCGATCGCGCTCGAACTGCGCAATGTTAATGGAGTCTCCTTCAGCGTCCGCGCGGGCGAAGTACTGGCTTTCGCCGGTCTGGCAGGCGCGGGACGCACTGAGCTGGCGCTTGCTTTGTTCGGAGCCCACAAGCGCGACGGCGGCGAGGTCCGCCTCGATGGCGTTCCAGTTCAGATAAACTCACCTGCTGACGCGATCGCTGCCGGGATCGGCTATATGCCCGAAGATCGCAAGGAAGCTGGGCTGTTCCTCGAGATGAGCGTTGCGCAAAATATCGTAAGCGCGCGCCTGGAAGATTTTCGCGAACAGGAGAGTATCAGCGAGGACTTCCGAAAGCGCCTGCGGATCGGGTGCCGCTCTGTCCATCAGCCGGCGCAGAATCTTAGCGGCGGCAACCAGCAAAAGGTGGTGCTCGCGAAATGGTTGCTGGCGAATCCGAAGGTGCTGATTGTGGATGAGCCGACGCGTGGCGTAGACGTGGGCGCGAAAGCCGAAGTCCACCTGCTTTTGCGCGAGTTGGCGCGCAAGGGCACGGCCATTATCGTGATCTCGTCGGACCTTCCGGAGGTGCTTGCGGTCGCCGATCGCGTCCTCGTCATGCGCGAGGGCCGGATCACAGGCGAATTGGCTTTCGCCGAAGCCACCGAAGAACGCATCCTGCGCCTGGCCTATGCCTGAAGTCGCTGAAATTCAAACGACCCCAGTGACTCGCCCTGAGCCGCGCAAAGTCGTCCCGTCGCGCGAACTGGGGTTGATTGTTGCGACTTTGTTTGTGGTGCTGCTGTATTCGGTTCTTTATCCAGTGTCATTTCGGTCCTTTGACAATTTTTCTGCGATTCTGCGCAACCTGGCCTTCGAAGGAATTCTGGCGCTCGGGATGATGTTGATGCTCATAGGTGGCGTCTTCGATCTTTCGGTGGGTGCAATGGCCTCAATGATTGGTGTGATCACGGGCGCGCTGATGAAGAAGGCGGGCCTGCCGGTCCCGGTCTCGATTTTGGTCGCCCTGCTCGTCGCAGCGCTTGGCGGATTCCTGAATGGTTTTGTTGTCGCCAAAGTGCGCGTTAACGCATTGATCACAACGCTGGGCACGATGGGAATTTTTCAGGGCGCGGCACTGATCATAGGCGGCTCCAGCATCACTTTTTTACCGGACTCGTTTACAAAGTTTGGACAATTCGAGTTTCTGCGCGTGCAAGCGCCCGTGTGGTTATTGTTGGCATTGGCACTCGTGGCGCACTACTGCCTGACGCACACGCGTTTCTTTCGGCAGTATTACTATATCGGAAGCAACCCTAAGGCGGCGCGTCTCTCAGGTATCAACGTAGAGCGCATGCAGATACTCGCCTTCACGCTCATGGGCATTCTCGCGGGTGTGGCTGGTATTATGTATGCCTCGCGCATCGCAACGGCGAGCTCCACGGTCGGCATCGGCGCTGAGTTGCAAGCGATCACCGCTGTGATTCTCGGCGGCGCAAGTCTCACGGGCGGTAAAGGCACTATCTGGGGCGCCATGATGGGCGTCTTCTTCATGGGGCTGATGAAGAACGTGCTGATCATCTCTCGCGTTTCCTCAGAGTGGCAGGGCATTATCCTCGGGGCGGTGCTCGTTCTCGCGGTAGCTATAGATTCCCTGATGAATCGCAAAAGGTCCTGAGCCGCAAGATGAAACCGATTGCCGGTTTGACTTGCCCGGCTGGGTTTCCTAGACTGCCATGAGATGTTAGCCGCTGAATCCAGTCGGTTTACACCACAATTTAAGGCCGATTTACGTGAGCGGCATTTGGATTGGCGGGAAATCGTTGAACCAGTGGAACCGTTTCTTCAGGCGGTCAACCAGCGGTTGGCGCAGCAAATTCAGGAGTTCGATCCCGACATCGCGGCATACGCGGAATATGCACTGACGGCGCAGGGGAAGCAGTTGCGACCGGCTTTAGTGGCCTTGAGCGCCGGCTCAGTAGGAAAGACCTCGGATGCGCAAGTCCTGGCGGCGGTCATCATCGAAATGATCCATTTGGCGACACTTGTGCACGATGATGTCATTGACGAAGCGCAGATCCGCCGTGGCCGCCCGACGCTGGCGGCGAATTGGGGGAATGAGATTTCGGTGCTGCTGGGAGATTGCCTTTTCGCGCATGCCCTCAAGCTGGCAGCGAGTTTTCCGACTACGGAAATTTGCCGGTCCGTAGCGGCTGCGACGAACACCGTTTGCGCCGGTGAGATTCTGCAAACGCAACGCCAAAAAAACTTTGAACTAAAACGCGCCGAGTATTTCAAAGTGATACAGATGAAAACGGGCGAGTTGTTCGCCCTTTCATGTGATCTTGGCGCATACTTGAGCGGCGCGACCGCCGCGCAGCGCCAGAGTCTGCGGCATTACGGGCTTGAGATCGGGACCGCTTATCAGGTTTACGATGATTGCCTGGACGTGTTCGGCTCTGAACTTGCTGCCGGAAAGTCGCTAGGCACGGACCTGGCCAAAGGCAAGTTGACCTTGCCCCTGATTTGGCTGACGGAACGAAGCGGGAACCGCGGGCGCGAACGCCTGTTGGCATGGCTTCAGGATTGGAAGCCGGAACATTTCCCGAAGCTTATGGAAGAGCTGCTGGCGCATGACGCGCTGGCCGAATGCCGACGCGTGGTGCAGCAACATTTGCACGCGGCTCGGCAACGGTTGGGTGTTTTGTCGGAAAACGGCCCGAAAAACGGACTTTTCGCTCTCACGGATTTTTTGGCCGATCAGGTTGCGCATTTACAAAAGACAGGCTAAAATACGGCCCTAAACATGACCGAAGTAGCAATTCACCCCAGCTCGCTGGTAAACACTCTCGAACTGGATACGCCCAAGCCCGCGCAATCCCAACCCACTATTACCGGCCTTCCCGTTCATGACGCAGTGCTTGTCCGCCGGGCACAGGATGGCGATGTAGGCGCGTATGACGAACTGATCCGGCGCTACCAGGAACGAATTTACGCGACGGTTTACCACATGACGTCGAATCATGAGGACGCCAACGATTTGACGCAGGAGACGTTTATCAAGGGTTTTCAGGCCCTAAAGTCCTTTAAGGGCGATTCTTCCTTCTACACATGGGTTTATCGGATTGCCGTGAATAAGACCATTAACTTCCTCAAACAGCGCAAAAACCGCACACATCTGAGCCTGAACGATATCGATTTCAACGCCGAAAATGACCCGGATCTGGTCGCTTTGGTCTCCGATCGCACCCCCCGCCGGGATATCGGCCTCTCCGAGCTGCAGCAAAAGTTGAACAAGGCCATGCTGAAACTGTCTGAACCCCACAGACTTGTAGTGACTTTGCATGATGTGCAGGGTCTCTCGCATGAAGAAATCGGGAACATTATGGACTGCAATATCGGGACCGT
>DATENK010000214.1:0-3833 GCA_035275085.1 Verrucomicrobiia bacterium
ATCCTCGTGATCCCAATCATGTTCGTGCTGAAGGAACCGGAAGCCTGGAAGCGGATTAAAGCGGAAGCGGCCGCCGGCATGGCGAAGCAACGCGTGGGCTCACCGGCGGAATTGTTCCGTCACGCGCGTTGGCGGCATCACACGATCATCGGGCTGCTATTGGGCGTGAGCGGAATGATCGGCTTATGGGGCATCGGATTTTTCTCACCGGAGTTGATTACAACCGCGCTCAGTCACGAGCCTCAACCAGTCATCGACGCGGTAAAGGCCAAGGGCACCGCGTTGCAGGACGCCGGCGCGTTCGTTGGGATGGTGGTATTCACGTTTGTTGCGTCGGTCGCGAGTCGGCGCGTGGCATTTTTGGGTTCGTTCGTCCTATGCCTTTTCGCAACGATGTTTGTGTTCAAGTCACTCAAGTCAGCGGCTGACGCGTACTGGATGTTGCCAATGATGGGCTTCGCGCAGCTCGGCGTCTTCGCGGGTTACTCGATTTATTTTCCCGAATTGTTCCCCACTCGCTTGCGCGGCACAGGTGTCGGCTTTTGTTATAATACGGTGCGTTACATCACGGCCGCGGGGCCGCCGCTGCTCGGCGCCTTAAGCGGCAGCATGGGCCTGCGCAACGCCGCAATGGTGATGTCCTTCGTTTATCTAATCGGTATGGTGGCGTTGATCTGGGCGCCGGAGACCAAAGGCAAGCCGTTGCCGGAGGATTGAAGTGGGTAGGAAGGGGTCCCCAGGGGGCGTCAACAGGCGTCAGGGCGTCAGGAGGCCCGCAAATATTGGGTGAAAGTGGTCTTTTCGGGGCGTCAGGAGGGCGTCAGGAATTGCCTTTGACCCGTCAGAACGCCGCGGTGCAGAGGCTTGCAAGGGTGAAGGGCATTTCATACCGTTTGTGCCCACTATGAACAAAGCAATTCGCTTCAAGCTTTTCCTGATGATGGTGCTGGAGTTCTTCATTTGGGGAGCATGGCTACCGCTGATTTTCGGGTATTTGCCAAGCTTGGGGTTCACTGCGGGACAGCAGTCGTGGATTTTGAATGCCTTTCCCATCGCCGCGATCGTTGGCATGTTTTTCAGCAATCAATTTGCCGACCGCAATTTTGCCGCGCAACGCTTTCTCGCGTTCAGCCATCTGGTCGGCGGCATCGCGATCCTTCTGCTCGCATGGACGAAAGCATTCTGGCCGTTTTTTTTCCTTATGTTGGTCCATTGCCTCCTGTACGTCCCGACGATTTCGATCACCAACTCCATCGCGTTTTCGCACATGAAGGACGCTCAAAAGGAGTTCGGAATCGTGCGCATGGGGGGAACGATTGGTTGGATTCTGGCAGCCTGGCCGTTCACGTTCATTCTCGTCGATTGGAACGCGGTGAAAGCAGCCAATCCGCAGGGATTCGTCGCGTGGCTGGGGACGGCGCTCAGCTCCGGATTGACAGGGCCGGCGCTGCAGGAAGGCACCAAATGGACGTTTATCGTAGCCGGCGTAGCATCGTTGATCCTCGCCGTATTCAGTTTGACGCTGCCGCATACGCCGCCGAGACGCGTCGAGGAAGGCGCCAACAAATTTGCCTGGCTGGAATCAATGCGACTGCTGGCAGTTCCATTCATCCTGGTCCTGTGGCTGGTCACTTTCGTTGACGCCACGGTTCATAATTTATATTTTAACTGGACTGGCCGTTTTCTGGGCACGCCCGGAACAGCAGGGGGCGTTGGCATTCCTGGTAATTGGATCATGCCCGTCATGAGCGTGGGGCAGGTTGCCGAAATCCTGACCATGCTCGTGCTCGGCGTCACGCTCAAGACGCTCGGCTGGCGGACGACCATGGTAGTTGGCATTCTCGGTCACGCTGCGCGCTTCGCGACTTATGCATTTTTCCCGCAGCACAAAGAATTGATCATTCTTGTGCAAATCCTCCACGGCATCTGTTACGCGTTTTTCTTCGCTACGGTATATATCTTTGTCGATGAATTCTTCCCGAAGGATGCGCGCGCCAGCGCTCAAGGCTTGTTTAACCTAATGATTCTTGGCCTGGGACCGCTCGTGGCGAACATTCTCGGACCCAAACTCATTGGCGACACGTTCTTGAAGAATGGCGTTGTCGATTTTCGCGGCTTGTTCCTGCTGCCTTGCATCTCCGCCATCGCCGCTGCCATCGCCCTCGCGCTCTTCTTTCATCCACCCCGCAAAGAACAACCCGCCGTGGCTGGAACGCCGGTCGCAGCACATTAAAATGAAAAAGAAGACAGTCCATATCGCGCTTCTTGTTGCACTTACGTTAGGTCTGCTGAGCTGCGCGCATCAACCCGAACCTGCCAATACCACGGCTGACCTCGATATCCCGGGCGCCCGCGGAAGCAACATCGTGCGGCTGCCGAATATGTGGTGGCTGCGCCCCGTTGGACGCCAGATCGCGCTAGGCGATTTTCCGGTCAACATCGCCGTGCATCCGGATGGAAAGTTCGCCGCGGTTCTCCATTCCGGGCATGGGCAGCATGAGATCGTGGTTGTCGAAATCTCGTCCGGTCGGCTTGTCTCCCACGCCGCACTCGAAGAATCTTTTTACGGGCTGGCATTCTCGCAAGACGGCAAAACGTTGTTCTGTAGTGGGGCAGGGGACGAGACGGTGCATAGTTTTGCGTTCGCCAAAGGATTTTTGAACGACCAGAAAACGGTTCAGCTTCGCGACAAGAAACTCCGCGGCATTCCCGGCGGCCTGGCGGTCACCAAAGATGCGGACCGTTTGTTTGTGGCCAATGTTTGGGGCCATCGAGTTACGGAGGTGAACCTGACCTCACAATCAGTTGGCAATGAAATCGTGCTCGGCACGAATAAGATGATCGCCTTCGAGGCGCAGAAACCTTCCACCGAGGACGAAGATGCTATCAAGAAACGCGCCGAAACGGCGCTGGAGGCTTCCACGTCCCTGGACCCTTTTCCATACACATGCCTGCTCGATGAAAAGCGCGATCGCCTTTATGTCAGTCTGTGGGCGCAAGCGGCGGTTGCCGTTATCAACCTCAAGGACAACGAGATCATCGCGCGCTGGAAGACTGAGGAGCATCCCAATGAAATGCTTTTGTCTAAGTCGGGCAAATACCTGTTCGTCGCCAACGCGAACCGCAACACAGTTTCGATCCTGGACACCGACACCGGTCGCACCAAAGAGACACTCCTAGCCGAACTGGTTCCAAATTCCCCGCCGGGCTCGACGCCGAACAGTCTCGCGCTTTCTCCCGACGAGAAGCTCCTGTTCGTCGCAAACGCCAACATCAATGCCATCTCCGTCTTCGACATCGCCGAGCACGGCAAAAGCCGTTCCCTCGGCTTCATTCCCGTCGGCTGGTATCCCACATCTGTGCGTGTTACGCCCGATGGCAAGCACCTGCTAGTCACCAATGGCAAGGGGCTCATTTCGAAGGCCAATCGCAATGGTCCACAAGTGACGCGAGAACCGCCCGCTAGCGTTCGCGAGTATATCGGCGGCTTATTTCGCGGCACTCTCAGCATTATCGATCTTCCCGGACGGGATCGGCTGGAAGACCAGATGAAACGTTACACCGCCCAGGCGTATTCGTGTCTACCCAGGACAAACACGATCACTGGCGCAGACGTCACACGCCTGCCGATCAAGTACTGCATTTACATCATCAAAGAGAATCGCACTTACGATCAAGTCTTCGGCGATATGCCCAAAGGCAATGGCGACCCCAGCCTGTGCCTTTTTAACGAACGCATCACGCCCAATCATCATAAGCTGGCCTCCGAATTCGTATTGCTGGACAACTTCTATGTCGAAAGCGAGGTCAGTGCCGACGGTCACGAATGGACG
>DATENK010000215.1:0-17688 GCA_035275085.1 Verrucomicrobiia bacterium
TATTCTATCTGTTTCCTGTGGAATTCGCTGTTACTCAGGCAATGGAGGAAGCCGGATTCGGCGTTGGGATTGTCCGCGTCGTCGGGTTTGCTACTGCTGGTGCAGCCATGTATTACCTGATGATGGCGAGGTACGGCATTCGGGGGATTCTTGATCTGCGAGCGCCGTGGCGGCTGGTCTGTTTTTTCTTGACGATCTTCGTAAGCCTCCTGGGAGGGTTTCGTTCACTCTTGATCACCTTTATGATCCATTTTGCCGCGCAGTTCTATCTGGAACGATTGGTACGCACACGGCTATGTGCGGTGCTCGTTCTCAGCGGCATTGTCGGTGGCGCCCTTCTATTCCCATTTGTAAATAAGATGCCTATGTCTGTGCAGCGCTGTGTTGCGTTTTTGCCTGGGGTGGAAGTGAGCCCAATTTGTAAAGCGGATGCGGAAAACAGCACACGATGGCGTGTGGAAATGTGGAGCATTTTGCTACCTGAGGTACCGAAGTATTTGATCCTGGGCAAAGGTTACGCTTTAAATCCCGCCGACCTCTATCTCACGTCTCAGGCCGAACTCCGCGGTCTAGCTAAGAACTATGAGGTAGCGTCACTAGCTGGCTCTTACCACAACGGGCCTCTCTCGGTCATCATCCCCTTCGGGATTTTTGGCGCCATCGGGTTTCTTTGGTTTCTCTGGGCTGGAATTTGGGCACTCTACCGAAACTACCGTTATGGCGACCCTGGGCTGCAGGCGGCAAACACATTTTTGCTAGCGTACTTCCTGATGCGCGTGATCGTCTTTTTGTTTATTTTCGGCGGCATCAATAGCGAGTTATTTAAATTCACGGGTATCCTTGGCTTAAGCGTGGCGATGAACCGGGGCGTACGAAAGCCGGCGGAGGTGACTGAGCCTGAGCTGGTGGGCGTAAGCGCGCAACCCGCAGCCGCATGAGCAAACTCCCGAGCATTTCCGTCATAACACCAACCTTCAACAGCGCTCGGACGTTGCGCCAGACGCTGCAGAGCGTGCGTGAGCAGGGATATTCAAACGTCGAGCACCTGGTAATTGACGGCGGCTCAACGGACGCGACGATTGAAATCCTCAAGCAAGCGCCCGCAGTGAAGTGGATTTCCGAAAAGGATTTCGGTATCTACGACGCAGTGAACAAGGGGATTCTGCGCTCGACGGGTGAAATCATTGGCATCCTGAATTCCGACGACCGATATCGTTCCGGCGCGCTCCTGAAGGTTGGCGAGGCGTTTGCAATGCACCCAGAGTGGGATGCGCTGTTTGGGGATATTGTTTATATCGATGCTGAAGGACACGAAATATATCGGCGCCGCGAGGCGAAGTACGACTATGACGTGCTGCGGTTGTCACGTGTGTGTTATATCAGTCACCCCACATTGTTCGTGCGCAGGCGAGTGCATGATCAATTGGGTGCCTACCGGAACGAGGAATATCCGCGCTGCGCAGACTACGATTTTATTTTGCAGTTGGGCAAACATCGCTTGAGGGTGGGGCATTTGCGTGAATTTCTGGCGGACTTCCGCTATCACGAATTTGGGCAAACCTCCGACTTGCGGGTGATCGCGAGTATGGAAGGAGAACGACAGCGGATTTTCAGCGAACACGGCGTACCTGGAGGGCGTTATGGGCAGGTCTTGCGCTTAATGATGATCGCCGGGCGCCAGCTCCAAAAACTGCTTTACCGGGGTACTATTGATTGGCGGCGCGGAACCAGCATTCTGAAACGGCACCGGTTCGAAAAAGGCGCGTTTTCAACCAACATTCCTATGGAAACGATCAAAGATGGTTGAGCGGCTGCCAAAGATTTCTGTCATAACGCCCTCTTTCAACAGCCTTCGGACGATCCGCGAAACTATTGAGAGCGTCACAGCTCAGCAGTATCCAAACCTGGAGCACATCGTCATGGATGGTGGGTCGACTGACGGAACACTCGATCTGCTCAAAGGATATCCTCACCTGGCTTGGTACTCGGAAAAGGACGAGGGGCATTATCACGCGATGAACAAGGGAATTCAACGCGCCACAGGTGAAGTAGTGGTGATCCTGAATGCGGACGATTGCTTTTGTGCGGGCGTGCTGAAGAAGGTGGGGGAAGCATTCGCCAGACATCCGGAGTGGGATGGTTTATTCGGCGATATCCGTTATGTCGATGGCGACGGCAAAGAAATCTATCGGCGGCAGGAAGCAAAATTCGACTACAACGTTTTGCGGTTCAGCGGCACTTGCTATGTGATCCATCAGACACTCTTCGTACGCCGGAAAGTGCACGACCGCCTTGGCTTATACCGGCACCAGGAATTCAAAAATGCCTGCGATTACGATTTCATCCTGAAGCTGGGCCGCGCCGGTTGCCGCATTGGGCATGTGCCGGCTTACGTTGTTAATTACCGGTATCACGATTTCGGCCAATCGGCGGACTTGCGGGTGATGGCGAATCTGGCGCGCGAACGGACCGCGATTTTAAAGGAGCATGGCTGTCCGGGTGGGCTAGCCGGCAAAGTGGCTCGCGTTCTATACCGTTTGAAGCGTCAGGCCCAGAAGGTTCTCTATCGCGGCAGATGCGATCTTATTCCAGGCACTTGGCACCTGCGCCGGCATTATAAAGCCAAAACAAGTTTCAGTTCCAATATTGGCCTCGATCAACTGCCGGTAGAGTGAAGGGCTCGGATCTGCCCTTTCAGACCTTCCAGGGGAGAATCACTTTGGTGCCAGGGGCAAATTTCAGGCCATGATATTGCGGCCAGGGACAGCAGACGACAGCGACTTTCACATCGGGTCGGTCGGCCAGGCTGCGGGGGTCCTCAAGCACGAAAAATTCGTGCAGGCTGGGGCTGTTTGAAGGCGCGGCGGCGCAATCATGAATCAAAACTTTGTAGCCCAATCGATGCAGGTTCTGCGCAAGATATAATCCTGCCGATTCCTCAACGATGTATGTGTCCGGCTTGTAAGCCATGCCGAGGACGACCACCGTGTCGCCAGGAACCGCATGCTGCCGCACTTGCTCCAGCAGTTTTTCCCTGGTGAGTTCGTTCACCCGATCCGACGCCTCAGCCAAGGGCGCCACCAATCCGCGTTGGCGCGCGGCGTAAGCGAGCAACCGATTGTCGCGGGGAAAACAGGGCCCGCCGTAGCTGACCCCGGCGCGCAAATATTTCTTGCCGATGCGCGAGTCGCTGCCGATTGCGTCCAAAATTGTGTGGATGTCCGCTTTGGGGAATTGCTCGGCGATCAAACGAAGCTGGTTGGTGAAACTGATCTTGAGCGTGATGTAACTATTGACGGAAATCTTCGTTAGCTCCGCGCTGATGATCGACATGCGAGCGATGCGCGGCTGATTGCGATTGTATCTTTTGTAAAGTCCCTCGAGCAGTGATCCGCTCTGCTCGTCGGATTCCCCGATCAGCACCATGTCCGGCTCGAGCAGGCCATTGATGACGTTGCCGAGCGCGATGAATTCCGGATTGTAGCAGAAACCGAAATCACGGCCGCAAGTCCAGCCGGTTTGCTTTTCAAGCATTGGAATGATAACCTGGTCGCAAGCGCCCGGGGTAGTCGTGGAACTGCAAACGAACAAATGCCCCTTCTTGCCGGCTTCCCGAACCGCGCGCGCGATCGGCTGCATGGCCTTGAGGAGATATTCGTTGGAGAAGCTTCCATCCGGCAGGCTGGGGGAAGGCGGAATGAAAAAGGAGGCATCCGTCGCCACTGCCTCAGCGACTGTGCTCGTGGCACGCAAACGGCTCACGCTATCCTTGATCGTTTCCGCCAAAAGCGGTTCGTCCACGGGCGGCAGACTGGCATTGACCCGCCGCACCTTTTCCGGGTCAATATCCACGCCCAGGACCTGGAACCCGCGTTGCGCCAGGGTGGCGGCAATGCAGGCGCCGAGCTTGCCCAAGCCAAAGACCGACACCGTTTGAATAGCTGTCATGAGCGGGTGTCGCATGATAACATCACGCGCTGTGTGGAGCAAGGTTAACGCCTAAGTTTCAGCCGCTCGAAATCTTCTGGCTGGAGGTTCAAGCTAACAAAACCTTACGTGAAGCCCGGAGAACAACCTAATACCCACGTACGCGGAAGAATTGCGCGCCCAGTGCAGGATCAGGATACACTGCGGCACAGGGTGGCGGAACATTCGTCCAAACTTTGATCCAGTTGATCAGATTGGTGCTCATTTCCACGTCATATTTTGTCGGTGGACTCCCGCCTACGTCCGTCCAGCAGATGTTCACATTCGTGCCGATTTGGTTGAAGTAAGCGTTGAATTGGCAGCCGACGATGGGGTTGATGTTGGGGAAGACGGTGATGCAGAGTTGACCAGAGACGTTGTAGGGGCCGCGATTGGCAATGGTGATGTACCAGTTGGTGTTCACGCCAAGAGTGGGGATGAAAATGTTGGTGCGCAACGGAATGGGTTCGTAAAGCTGATTCATCGGCGGCGGAAGCGACGGCGCGTCGACCAGGAAGCTGAAGTCGTACAGGTCCAGCGAGGGGAGGTCCGAGCGACGGACGATAAGATCCACGTCTTTGACCTGCGCGACAGGGGGAGAGACCATGTTTGTCAGGTTGAAGATCTCAAAGAGGACGGCTGCGTTAGTGTCGTGTGTCACGAAATGATAAAAGGACTCGAGGCGACCGCCCGCGGTGAAGTTGGTGAGGACGTGGCTGTTGGTGCCGATCTCCAGACGAGTGAGGTTAAAGAGCGGCGCGCGCGATTCGTGTGCCTGGATGACATAGTCGGCCGGAGCAGTGCCAACATTATAAACGCCGAAATACCACCTACCCGGGGCAAGCTTCACCGGGATGGAATTGGAGGTAATGATGATAACGTCATCTTGCCTGGTTTCAGTGCTGTGGTACTCGTAAGATGTTGGGCGCGGAAACAGATCCGTCACCGGAAGCGCTCGGCTGGCAACGAGGTGAACGTCTGCTGGGGTTGGTGAACCAACGTAAACAAAGACGTTGGTCGCCAGGGGGTCAGTGGCGCCCACATCGAAGTAGTAATAATGCATGTTGGCGACGGCGAGGGAACTGTCCGCGCGAGTTTGGAGAAACGTAGCAGGCAATGGAGGCAGCGTAGGAACCATGGCGGTCGTGAAGATTGGCACGTTGTCCACGAGTTGCCGCACCGGCACATTCGTGAAATTGACCGTAATTGTGTAAGCGTTTGAACTGGCGCCGCTTGTGTCGGCGTTGCGGATGGCGAGGAAGTACGGACGACCGGGCGTGATCGGCGCTGCTGCTGGAGCATTGCTGGCCACGCCGAGCGGACTGCGAATCTCCGGGGTAGGCAGGATAGGATCGGGCGGCTGAGTGCCTTCGGGCAGACCGGTGGTGCTGTAGAGCAACTCAATGCCGCCATTGTTGCCGCTGCTGCTGAAATGGATTTGGTTGGTGTTTACTTCGAACGGCACGTTCACGACGAAGTAATGCATTTCCGCACCGCGCACACTGAGATTGAATGGAACGCCGTTGGTGAGAGGGATTGGCGCTGGTCCGTCATCGAAAATAAATTTCAGCGCCCAGCTCAGCAGCGTGGGATAATTCGTGCCAACAACCGGCGGCCCAACGCGGTTATCTGTGATTTCAAGCTTCCAATCGCCCATCGCGGTCTGGCCCTGAAGCGGCGCAAGCGGCTCTTCGGATTGGTAATGCGCGCTCGGAATCAGTTCCTCGATAATCACGGTGTCCAGCAGGATCGTGGAATTATGCCCGGCGCTGAACCCAATGTTGGTCGTGGTTGGATTACCGACGAAGAAGAGGGATTCACCGGCCCAATTGGTGCGCCATTTTCCGTCAAATGCCACCGGCGTGGTGCCCAGAACATAATTCGCGTTCGCAAGCTGGCATTGGGCCCAGCGGAGGTCAACTTCGTAGGAACCGGTGTTCCCTGCGTAATCATCATCGTTCACGCCGAGGAACAGATAATAATCGCCGGCTTGAGTTGGCGCGGCGATGACCACGTTGTTGCTGGGGCCGCCCCCGATATAGAACGGCACGCTCGCCATGGTATTCGTATCCAGGACCGTGGGATGACTACTCCAACAACCTATCAGTCCATATTTCGGGAAACCATTGACCATGATGTTCGTGTCCCCTTGGGCGGTATATTTCAGGCCGCCAAAGTCGACCTCGTTGGTTGAAATGACGACGACATCTTGTCCGGGACAAACACGCAGTTTAGGTACCTCCACAGGATCATCCGCTCCGGGCGGTGGGACGGGGAAAACAGCCTCGAAAGGCGTATCATCGGTCGGGACGACGACGTGAATGTTTTGCGTCGGCGAACTGGAGATTTTGCGCTCGCCGAAATTGAGCACGTATTCATGGCCGGGCAGAAGATTCGTGATGCCCCGGGAAATTGCACCATGGCTGAGAGCGAGGAAATTGGTGCCGGTGTGCGCGACATTGGTGCTGTCGGTGAGCACAGCGACGTAATTGCTGGTGACGGTCCAATCATCGACGGTGGTGATCGCTGGTGGAGATGGATTGGTGGCGTATATGCCCGGAATGGCATTTTCGAAGCTGTTGCTGAAAACGGTAACGTTGGTTGGAATGCGTGAGTACGGCGGGAACGCGAACTTGATTGGGCCACCGAGGAACTGTTGGTCCGTGAAGTACGCGTAGTTCCACGGGCCGGTGACAGCGATTTCCATATCCCATGCGGTGAGGCCGTCCGGGTTCCCGCCCTCGTTTACGACAACTTCAACAAACGTCGAGAGGCCGGGCCCGTAGGGGATATTGAATATTATGTTGTCGCCGCTGATGTACCCTGAATCAAAAATCCTCTTCCCGTCATAATAAACGCGGAACGTGTCCTTCAGAGTGTGTGGCGATACGTTAAGCCTCACGACACCTTGCCGAACGGTGGTATTAATGTTCGTTCTGAACTCATTCGCGTCGCCGTTGGAGGTGAATGGGATCACAAAGCTCTGCGGTATTCCTTCGCCATAATTGGTCCCGAGGGACAAACCGCGATTTTCCGTAAGCAGAATGCGGGTGCCTTCAGGGCTGACGAGGTGGAGAGCGAGGTCCGACAAGCGCGGATGATCGATGCGCACGCCGACCTTCACAGCGGCGACGGTACGAGCGTTCGTGACCGCCATCGTGAAACTCGTGGTGAGATCGTCGGGTATTGTCGTGGAAGCGCCGGACTCGTACGTGGTCGTCTCAATCGGACTGAGGCTGTATTGGAACGCGATGAACAGGCGGAGTTCTACGTCCGCATTGTTTGGGTTGTAAATCCCTATGTGGTACCGTCCGGATTGGAGCGACGGAAAATCATAGCGACCGTGCTCGACCACGCCGCCAGGGTAATCGACGCGCCCATATTTATCGTACACCGTGAGGGTGGGGCGCGCGCCGCGTCGAATGTAAACGTCCACCGGAAGCTGGAAGCCGGGCTCGTGCCGCACAAAAACCTGGAGGTTGGTGACGCCGAGCGGGACATCGATGGCCGTGTAACGCCACTGTTGCGCACCGATTCTGAGACGAATCCCATTGTTGCCGAAATTGTTGGTGTCCTGTTGCGGCTCGATCATGCCAATCGCTCCAAGAACGCAACCGGTGTGATGGGGCGTGTTATCCACCATCGTGAATTGCCACAGCGCAGTCAACGATTTGCCTTCGAAATCCCGCAGCGTTCCAGGGCCATCGCTTTGCTGGCTCAAAGGGATATCATTCTCGCCGCTGTCATCGTAGATGAAACGGTTAAAGTTCTGGAAAGCGCGGTGATTATTCAGGACCGCCGAAACCGGGTTACCGCCACCGTTGCCGAATGGGAACGAAGTGACCGTCCCGAGCAAATCCCCTCCGAGTTGATGATCGACGTCATTGGTCAGGACCACGCGGCGCATCGTGCGATTACCCGGACCGACGCCACCGCCCATGTCATAAATGATGGCGAAAAATTGGCGTCCGCTTGGATTCGCGGGTGTCCCGTCTGGAATGCAACCATCGCTCACGTCGAAATCCAGCAGGTAGTTACCGTTCGCATCTTGTTCGCCAAAAGGCTTTTGCTGAGCGATGCCCATGATGCCGAATTGTGCGGCCTGCTGGTCCTCGGATTTTACGCCAATAAAATATTCACCCACACCCGCGTTGGGAATCACGACAAGTTCCGTGCCTCCTCGCGTCGTCGATTTCAGGGTATTGGCCAGGATAGTAGAACCGTTGATGAGCGCCAGGTTTGTCAGGTTGCCGTCGCGGCTGACGTAAAGGTCGATGTCCGCTTCGCGCACGCGCGGCAGCGAAAGATCCGGCGCCATGAAAGTAAAAAACGCGACGTTGGTGAACAGCGCGTTGGTGTTGTTAAAGACATAAAAATTCCACTGGTTTGTGCTGCCATCGCTCGGACTGGGCAGATTACCGTTAACCACGGGCAATTGCGGTGAATTCGCGCCGACGCGTTGATTAAGCAACGCCACTTTGTTGCTGAGATTCTGTAGGTAAGGATTGGTGTTAGTGCCCAAGGATTTCACGATTGGCGGCGTGAAATTGAGAAATGTATTCGTCAGAGTCGAGTTACCGGACGAGATGACGAGCGCGTAATCCTGTCGAGTGCCGTTAGTGTTCGAAGTGATCGCATTCACATTCACACGCCGAGCACGGACCGTGACCGTGTAGTTAGTGGAAAGGCGGGGCTGAATATAGACGTTCTCGACATTGTTCACGACGTCAAATGGAGCGGCGTTCGAGTCGCCAGCGAAAATCGGCTCTGTGAAATCGAAGCTGGCCGGGATGTTGTTGCCAACATAGTAGTCGCCCGTCGCGGTATTCGTGACGATCAGGTCCAAGTCGTTCACGAGCTTGACGCTCGCGACGGGGTTGCCAGGTGGATCGGTCCACACGAGAGTGACCATGAGCGGGTCGGAACGCGCGCGGGTGCTCATTTGGATGTTGTAGGTGTGGCTTTCGCCAGTAGCCAAGGTGTTGTCGGGATCCTGATCGACGAGGATTGTGGGCCAGGACGGTTCGCTGCCGGACCCGAACGCCATTGCTTTGGGAAGCGAGTTGGTGAGGCGGATCGAGCCCCAACCTTGGTGGTTGACCTGTTTGCGAACCTGCAAATCGTAATCGCACCCAACACAGGAGGACAGTGACCGCGCGCCATTGATCAACATCGCTTTGTAAAGCGCCGGGCTGACGTTGGTGCGGCCCATCTTGGTCGCGAAGAATTCCTGCATAAGCGCGAGGGTGCCGGATACCACGCCAGCCGACATGCTGGTGCCGCTCTCAAAGCGGTAATAGGGCGCGAGTTGGTCGTTCAGCTTCTTCAGTTCGCTATAGTATTCGCCTAGGTCGTTTGTAGTGACAACCAGTGTGAGCAAATCGTAATGAAAGGCGATAGAGTTCGTGTTCACCAGGGCGAAATGAATCTGCCCGGGGGTTACGGGCGTGATCTGCAGCGGTGGTGGGATGACGCCGGCAAGATCGGCAGCGTTAACGACCGGCGGGCTGCCGACCCTCGTGTGAACTTCCAGGCGCGGCAAGGTAGCCGGTGATTGCGGGTTGCGCAGGAGGTAAATGATCAGTGCCGTCGCGTTATCGGGTATGGTGCGGAAATAAAAATTGGTCCCTTTGCGGTCAATGTACTGGTCTACCAGACGAAAAGGATTAAAGCGCAGCAGACTGTCAGGATCGCGCCATTGCGAAGCGCGGCAAGAGATAATCCATGAGCCGGGTGCGACAACATCCGGCTTGAACCGGCCGAAATCACCTTCGAGGCCAACGCCGACGTTGCCGCGACTTGAGTAAAACGCCACCTGGTCTTCGCTATCGGTTTCAGGTAGGAAATAGGTATTGGTGTCGCCGTTCATCTGAAAGCTGTTGGTGAGATTGCGCAGGTTTTCGAAGGCGCCCACGCTGATCACATTCTTACCCGTCGCTGGAGACTCGACGGTGTCTCCAGTGTCAACGTCACCCTCAGTATCTCCTGCCCCGCTGTTGCCCGCAGCGAAAACAAAAATCATCGGCGTCTGCCCCCCTACGCCAGGCAAGGCATCACGGACGGCCGCATCATAAATCGCAGCGGACTGGTTGTATTCGCCGATCGGGTAAGCCCAACTATTATTAGAAATTAAGATATTTGTGCGCGCCACGGTTTCGTGCAATGCGATGTCAGAATTGGGGCCGGTAAGCAGGTCGATGCGTTGCGAAAAGATTTTTGCGTTCGGCGCGATGCCGCGGAAGGTCGCACCGGGGATCGAGCCCGGCCCGTTCGAAGGGCTGTTGGCGCCGCTGCTGGCGATGGTGCCTGCCACGTGTGTGCCGTGTCCCTGATTATCGAAACGCGCGGCAGCGGTCGCGCCAATTACGCGACCCGCGAGGTCAGGATGCGCCGCTTCGGCGCCGGTGTCATTCACATTTACAATGATGTTGGAGCCGTAAAGCCCCATCCAATTCGTGCCCGCCGGCAGGCTGTTCGTGCTCACGCTTACGCGCAGGCGGCTGAGATCGTTCAACAGCATCCGGCTACGACTGGGC
The DNA here is from genome assembly GCA_035275085.1 of Verrucomicrobiia bacterium. Lineage (GTDB taxonomy): Bacteria > Verrucomicrobiota > Verrucomicrobiia > Limisphaerales > DATENK01 > DATENK01. The sequence goes on from DATENK010000215.1 coordinate 10,503, forward strand.
TCGATGGATTGCACGATCGGCAATTGTGCCAGCGCCACCAATGTGTCGGAGCGCGGATGGGTAATGAGTTGGTGGCCGAATGGCGAACCGTCCTCGGCTACGATGGTGCCACCAAGGTCTTCGATCGCCTTGATGCCAGCTTCCCGTTGCCCAGGAAATACGACGATGCTCACGCGCTCATTGTCGGCGAGCGGCTCGTTGTTCACCGCGCGCGCGAGGAGTGACAGATCGAGCTTGAAGTAAGGCTCCCATAGCAGGACCGATTGCGTTTCAGGGGCGGCCGCGAGCTGGTTCGCGACAGATCCCTGCGCGCGCACCAAATACGCGTTGTTGGGGATGTAGGAAATGATTTCCGCGCCGACGGCTTTGAGCCGCGCCAGGAAGGCCTGGTCAATCGGCCCGCGTGCTTGAACGACGTAGCTGCCGGGATCGCCCTGGGCTTTCAGATGCGCCGGGATATCCAGTGGCGCAGCTTCGGCCGCGTCGAATAAGGCGTTGCGCAGCAGAATCGCTGAATCACTGTAGACCAATTCGCCGAGCGGCCTTTGCGTGTTCTTGATCCGATACGCCAACAGCGGGATGTTATGCGAAACGTTCGTCTTCGTAGCGCCGGTCTCAAGACCGGCCTTGGTTTGCGTACGCGGCACTGGCCTGGCGCTCTGGTTTTGCAGCAGCTCCGGCACATCCTCGTGCCGGGGTCCGACCGTTGCAGCCTGGACCGGCTCACGCGTGCGCGCGCCTTCCCTGTTGCCATGCCAAAGCACGGCAACAATCACCACCACCATCCCAGCCAGGATGCCCCACAGAAGCCTTCTACGCTGCATACACTTCTTCCAGTATGACCATTATGTCAGGAAATTGGTGTCGATAACAAGGCGTCATTGCAGAATGCACGCGATTTTAACACGGAGAACACAGAGCGCACGGAGAGCGCCGAGCCAACTTCTTTCTCCGTGCCCTCCGTGTGCTCTGTGTTCTCCGTGTTAAAACTAAGCCGTTGCACCAGCATACGCGTTTAATCCGATGATAAGATATTGAACCCTTTCGCAGTCGGCAGCGGTTGGCCGGCCGTCCCTTCGATCTGGAATACCGTGCGCGTCACGAATTCACCCGTCACCTGATAATTCGTGCACATGCCCATATAGGTCCCCGAAGAAAGAATCGAATTCTCCGCCGGCCGCAACGACTGCCCCCAGGCATAAATCACGTACCGCGGATCGCCGACCTTCAAGAGCGAAAGCAATTGCTGCGGAAGGCGCTCGAGCATCCAGTCAGACAAGCCATATTCAGGATCTGCGACGGATGTATCGCCATTTATCCAAGGCGAACCGTCACTCAATTCCGGCACTCGCAGCAGATCTCCCAAACGACGAAACGTCTTATCCGGCATTTTTTCGCGGACCTTTTGAATGCCCTCATAGATGGTAAGAAGTTGGGAAGAGGAAGGATCGATCTGCACAGGAATGAATGTTTCGACCGGCTCCCCACTGACATCGACGACCAAATTGCTTAGGTTTATGACGCCGCCCAGAGCTGCAGACCATGCGGCAAAGTTTGTTTGATTTATCGAGAGTTGCCCATGCGATGCGTTGGGGTGGACCGCCGTCGTGAACACGTCGATTAAACGCCAGTCGTTTGTAGGGTGTGACAAAGGATCCAGAGAGAACTTGGCCCAGTCACCCAACGATGCCATTTTCGATTTCATGTACACCGTCTGCCATGGTGTGCCTCGATGGATCCGGCCGAGCCAGCCCACGCTGGGGACTTGGTTTGTTGGAAAATCCCAATCATCAGATTTCCGCACCCCAGGGTCCTTCAGCCTCGCATCTGCATAATAGGCATCGTGTTGCTGGCCCGGACGCCCGCCCCAGGGCTGGTAGCGACGGTTGAGCACCCACAAAGTATTTTGATTGGTCATTGGAACGCTGAAAAATGGCTTCACTAGTTTACGGTCAAAGTTACTGGCAGATCTGATGTGCTCCTCCATGTAATGCACCAGCGGATCGTTAACCTCCCAGGTTGAAGTAATAAGCATTTTTCGCGCGGGCGTAAATGGGACCTGCGTAATCAAATTGGTGTTATCACCTTTGTGAAATACAAAGTTCTGGAAATTGGTAATCGCAGTTCTGTCGTCCTTCACGTTGGCGAAGTCCTTCCAGTCTCCGGAAGGAATCGGCACCTGATCCAGTGAAATATCAATCTGTCGCTGGACACCGTCCGTTGGAACATAGATTGATGTAGCATTCCCACGCCGGTTGGTACTCCAACAGAGCGCCACTTGCCCTTCGTTGAATCCCGGTGTTTGGGCGTTAGGGTTGAAAAAGTTAGTGGTCAGCCCAAGCGTATTCGTCAGCGAAAGATGGACGAAGTCGACGATTCGGTTGCCGGACTGAAGAACAAACACAAGATCGTTGGATACTGTAAGATTCCATTCAGGCGTACGGAAACCGGACGGCGCAATATACTTGTTTGTGTCGCCCACGGGCTCAATCCAGCCGGGAGCAGCGCCGCGATAAATCCCGTTGCTGAGCGTAATGTTATTAGTGTAAAGCGGGACTTTAAAACTGAACGCGTTGGAGACATACGAAGGCTGTGTTGGTTTCACGAACCCTGGCCACGTGTTATAGCTGGCTGCAACGCTAAAAAGCCTGTTTGTCAGCAGCACAAAGCCATCGTTGTTTGTGATGGAAATGGTCAGATTATTGGCAATAGCTATATCCAATTTGTTTGAATACGGGGTCACGTAAGAATTCCATGCCTCCAGTGCATACTGATTATCGATGCCTAGGATAAACATCTCGTTCGTCTGATAGGGGGAGGAATTCGTATCCAGTCGTCGCATTTCCAGCTTGCGAGCCGCTGATATAATCGTCTCCGCAACATATTCATTAAAATTGGGCAAGCCCTTCCTCGTGCCGACGAGCATTGGCATCTTAGCAGATCGTGGAATCCAGGCGTTCAAATTTCCCGCGTCGGCATCGTGGTAATAACCTGAAATCAGATAGCGTCCAGCGGGATCGGTTATAACATTCGGCCGAAAAATCGCCGGAAACGCGTTCGAGCTATTATGAAGGCTTTCATGAATGTTGGCCGCGACTTGCAGCAGGCGGTGGACGGTCACATTGTAATTCGTGACGTAAATGTTGCTCACACCGAACTTGAATTGCGAGCGCAGCAGCACGTCTGCGACGGCGTTGAAGAAGCGATTTGTGTCGCCGGGCACCAGCTTGCCGTTAACGAGATCCGAGCCCCACGGGACCATGGACGTGATCGGGTAATCCAGATTGTTGAAATGCAAGTTGATCTTGCCGGCGGGTTCGCAGATGAAGTCCACGTTGTTCGAAGCACTGATTTTGCTTTGGAGCTGCGGGATGTTCGCGAACGGCAACTCCGACGCAGAGTCGGTGCTCAGTTGCGCAAGCATGCGATAGAACGTGTAACGATCGTAGGAAGCGTTCGCGAACCCGGTGCGGTACAGGCGATTGGTGAATGTATCTGCAGGTAGCGCTGGATTTCGCGGCTGCACCATCTCGAAAAAGTCATGCGGAGTAAAAAAATTCTTTCTCGGCAGCGTACCCACGCACGCGAATGACCCGGGCCATGGGAGTCTGGAGATGATGCTTGCATTGTCGTCATCAGTTACGGGAGGAAAAGCGGTGATATACAGTGGGCCGTCCGAGTAATGGTCAACAAATCCGTCGTTGAAGTTTGCCTCCGCGGCCCCAAAGAGTTGCTGCGCAGGCGCAACGTTCTGAAATGAACCAAATCGGGTCGTGTATATCGCCAAGGCGTCCCGGAATGCCACGCCATCATTCCGCACAATGCCCGCCACGTTCGTCCGGTAAATGTAGTTGTCAACGATTGGGTTCCAAACGTTCGTGTTCAGGTCGGCCAGAAACGCCGCAAGGTTTAATTCCCAAGGGCCCACTCCCTGGTTGCGCAGGAAACCGTCTTCATCCGGTTGCGCCGCCCTCTTGGCATGATTGTAAATATAATTGATGTCGAGCGACTTGCCGATCGGCAGTACAATAAAAGCGTAGCGGCCAATGAAACGGTTCGTGCGCGAATGCGACGCGAGCGGATTTTCAAGCACGCCCACCCATTCCGGGTCGCCTACGAAGTGATAGTCCGTCTGCGGTATGGCGTTTCCTTTGTCATCGATCAACGGGTAGGCGCCGTTCGTATCGTAGCGGCCGTTGCGGTTCAGGTCCAGGTAGAAGCGGAAGTCGAGCGGACCCTGCGGGCCGCCCGGAACATTTGTGTTCACGAACACCGGAACGCGTGGATCGTAATATAAATTCGCGATGTTTTGTTCGCGTTCCGTCGCATTCAACCCAGCCGCCCCGCCCACGCGATACTCGTAATTAACGTTGAGTGTATCAATGGGGGCTGTCTGAGGCGAAATAAACCCGTTCGTGCGAATGTAATTCAGCGACACGAGCAAATCCACCGCGTTCAGGTTCGTGTTCGCGGCGATGATGCGCGTGACGATTTCCGCCTTTGCGCGTTCAAGCCCCGCATCCGCCATGATTTCGGCCTCGGTCTGCTGGGTGCTTTGCGTCACGGCCGTCCGCTCGCGCTGCGACAAAGCCAGAAACGCCACGGCGACGACGGTAATCACTGACAGCATGATCAGCGTCATCACCAGGGCGACAGCGGATTCTCCCCGGCCGATCCCCCTTGTTCCCCAATTAAACAAACTTCCTCTCATTGAACGGTACGGATAGGTATGCGCTTACGGAATAAGTGCAGGCGGTCCAGTTGATTGGTTAGGTACGCAAGGGCAACGACTGCGGTACTGGGAGTGTTCGTATCGTAACGGGCTTTAAAGCGGTCATACGGCTTCGGTTCGATCACTCCAAGTTCAAGATCGATATAGGAAGGCAAATTAGTATCGGCAAACCACAGATTGTTGTTATTGGTGTAATAAGAATTACCATCCGCATCGAACGCAAACACGCGCAGGTGCGTAATGCGCTCTGCCAGTCGCGGAATGGGTGTTTTGGCCGTCGGATTCTTAAACTCCTTGTAGATTTCGTCCAAAGCATCAACGCGCGTCACAGGCCGTCTTAGCTCGTAGCGATAAAGCGCGCCGGCGCCGCCTGCCACGGTGACCGGCTCCACAAAATATCCGGTGCCAACCCAGTCATCGTTATCGCGACGTATAAAAAAGAGTTCCTGCAAATAAGTAGCTTGCGGGCTGCCTGACACTGTAAAGTTGCGTGTCCAGAACAAAGGCCCGTAGGCATTGGTCGCTTCCAAATTTGGGCGCAAACTCCCCGCCGCCACGATCTGCTTCAATTCGCTCGCCATCATCTGGATTGCCGCATCTCCTGTGCCCAACACGTCCACCTGCGCGCTGCCCACCCGCATGGCGCGCTGGGTCTGGTAAAACATCGCCAGCAATCCAAGCATAATGATCGTCATCAACGCGACCGCCACCATGATCTCGATCAGCGAGAACCCCAGTTGGAGTCCACTCTTCAGCATCTTTGTTGATGCACTGAAGCGTGAACTCCAACTTTGGTCTGTTCTCGTAAACATCACAGGGCGTATACGTTATTGCTCGGAGCTAGAAAATTGTTTGTGTTTAATCCTTGCCGGTAGAAAAACTGCTCCAGCGGCGATCTCGGGTCCGCATTGATGCGCCCGCTAACAGTCGTCCGAAAGACCTTTCGGCCCGTGCCTGTCTTGCCGTCGAACGTCAGCGGATACCGGAACACCAATCGCACTTCATGGGTCAGGTTCGTTTGCCAGAAAAACAGCGCGGCATTCGTCGCCAGATCGGGGTTCAACCCTTCCAACGGCCGCACCGAGGCGAACAACTTATACTTGAACGCGACGTCGTTCGTGTAATCGCCTCTTTCGGTGGCCGTCCCCGAGAGCGCTCTGACAATGGCCTCGGTTCTGATCGAATCGGGATTACTGAGCAGTCCGATAATGTGGTGATTGTCGCGAAACACGTTCGTGTCATGCACCCACGTGCCCGTTCCATTTTGGTTGCTGAAAGTGAGGGTGATTCTCTCGACGTACAGCCGCAGGTCATCCGGTGGCGCGCCTTTGCGAATCGCGTCCAGGAAGTAAGCGCCGTCGTGATTGATGATCGTGTCCTGCCGATTGTCCGATTGCACCTGAATCCCAAGTGGCAGCACCCCAATGATCGCCACCAAAGCGAATCCAATGATCGCCAGGCAAATCGCGATCTCCACCATCGTGAAGCCTGCCGAGCGCCTTCGCGTCTTTGCCTCTTGGTGTTGAACACGACTCATGTTCACGGCAGTTCCGGCCTTTCCAACGTGCACCGCCCGGTCAGACCGTCGATGCGGATGCGATTGTAATTGTCCACCGAGTTGTTCGGCGGGGATTCGCGGACATCGAAGTACAACAAATCGCCATTGTTGTCCCGCGCGGCCAGGATGCTGCCGCGAGCGAGTTCAATCACCTCATCCAGCGGCTTATGGACGTTGTCGGCGTCCAGGAACACGCAACTGCCTTGCGGACTAAACGTGATATGCGGCAGTTCAACAGTTGTGGCGCCGAGCGTCGGAAATGGAAATACGGTCGGAATGGCAGGATTCGGCGACGGAGCAAACGGTCGCCCCACCGGGAAAGCGGCCAGCGTTTCCCACTTTCTAAAATCAACAGGGTTAAATTCACTGGGCGCAATGAACACGCCCTGCGGAAGTGACTTCCATTTCCCGATGTAACGCGCACGGTGCTGGCCAGGTTGATCTCCCACCGTTCGATCCGCGTAAAACGCGTAAGTTGAAAAGGCGCCGCCTGTCAGGCGCCTGGTGATCGGCGGAAGATTCATCCCCGGACGGAATATGTTCGTGATCGCCGGTGGAATAAACAGCACATGCACGTACGCGCGATTGTTGATCGCGTATTGCCGCGCCAAAGCCAGATCGTCCATGAGCTGTTGCGACGCGCTGCTCACCGTATGTGCCTGCGTGATCCCTTTCAGCGCCGGCAAACTGATGATCATCAACGCAGCAATAATCGAGATCACCACAATCAGCTCGATCACCGTGAACGCGCCAAAACGGGCACTATGGACTGCGGTGGCAGAGCGAAGCGGCGACACCGCTTTGGATTCACCGTCCGGATTAGCATAAACCGCGCTTTGGGACCGGCGCGCACTGCAGGCCAAGCGGTCTCGCCGCTTCGCTCTGCCACCGCAGTC